>JAQGOT010000075.1 GCA_028293465.1 Pedosphaera sp.
ACCTGCTGAGCGACCTTTCGGAAGCCGCCGCTCGGCAGGTGGCGGGGCATATGAAGCAGTTCCAAAACCCGAACGACGTGATGATTGCCTCGATCCATTGGGGTGGCAACTGGGGCTATGAGATTTCCAAGGAACAAATTGCCTTTGCCCACCTGCTGATTGAAGAAGGGGAGGCGATCGTACACGGCCATTCGTCCCATCATGTGAAGTCGCTGGAGGTTCATCAGGACCGGTTGATCCTTTATGGGTGCGGGGATTTTCTCTCCGACTACGAGGGGATCAGCGGGTATGAGATGTATCGCGGTGATCTGGGTTTGATGTATCTGGTCCAGGCAGAACCCCGGCGCGGCCGGCTCGCGGCCGCACGGCTGATTCCCATGCAGGTGCGGCGGTTTCGACTGAACCGGGCCCCGACTACGGATGCCCAGTTGCTCCGGTCCCTTCTGAATCGGCTGGGAGCGTCGTTCGGCACGCAGGTGCAGTTGGATGACGACGACAGCCTGAACCTAGTGTGGTGGTAACACTCAGCGGGCGCTTGCATCAACGGGAGCAGACTGAAATTTGAAGACGCGCACGAAGGAGAATAAGATATTGATCAATCGAGCGCCGGTGCTGACACTCTGGGCGGCAATCGTGGCAGAACGGCTGGGATTTGATCGCGGCGAGGCGTTATCCCTCGGCAAGGCACTGGCGGGTCTGAACGCTCAGAGCAAGGGACAACGTTTGGGCATCTTCGAGCCGAGCCCCAAGGAACTCGAAAAGGCACGTGCGCGCAAGCGAGGTGAGGAATTCTGGGCGGAGCTTTTGGGACGGGCTGTGCCGGTCGTGATCACCGAGCACGGTGTGCGTGCGTTGGCTAAATCCCGGCCGATTGCGCCCGAGGCTGTGGAGCGCTACCTAGAAGGCAAATTTGGCGATGCTCTGCCGGAAGCACGAAGGGCCATGAAATCGTTGGCCCATGCCTTTGAGCCGAAGGAGCTGGCTCAGCGGGCGTTCCAGCTTTACGAGCGGTTCCGGCCGGAGGTCCCCGAAGGTGTCCCTGGCTGGGGCGCAAAGGGAGCGCTGGATCTTGACCGCGTCCGAAAACTTCGTTCCTGGCAAGGACGGCGAGAGCGGCATCGCATGATGAGCTCGAGTCCTTCAAGACCTCATTGATCTTCGATGCCAGAACCAACCACTGCGTGAACATTTTATGTTTTGACTTTGGTCTTTTTCGGATAAGGGCAAAGATTATTTATCGAGCAGTGAGGGTAATCCGGTGCTCTGGCCACGTAGACGCGGCCGCCATGGAACTGCAATAGATGGCAAAATTTTACCCATTCCTTCCGGGGCACAATTTTGACCAAATCGGCCTCGATTTGCTCGGGATCGTCGTGCTTTGTAAGCCCCAGGCGCTGTGAAACCCTGGCCACATGTGTGTTTACGCCGATGGCCGGTTGGCCGAAGGCATTTCCCAAGAGAATGTTCGCCGTCTTGCGCCCCACTCCCGGGAGCGTGAGCAAGTCCTCGGGACGATCGGGCACCCGGCCCCCAAATTTCTCCGCCAGCACGCGGCAGGCCTTTTGGATGGCACGGGTCTTCCTCCGGTAGAAATTGATTGGACGCAATAGTTTGTGCAGCACGGCAGGCTTTTCACGGGCCCAATCAGCAGCGATGCGATACCGCCGAAACAATTCGGGTGTGATGGCGTTGACCAACTCGTCGCGAGTCCGGGCCGCCAGGATCAGGGCAATGAGCAATTCGAGCGGGTTGGGAAAATTCAGTTCCAGCCTGGCACCCGGGTACGTCTGCTTTAGCGTGGTGATGATTTTGCGGACCCTCCGCCGTCGTTGCTCCCAAGATTCGCTGAGAAGGCGGTCTCTGTATTTCGTGACACTTTTTGTGCTCATACTCGTAACCTGAGGCATGGTCCGATCCCGTTTTCTTTTGTTTCTCCCGAGATTCTCCAAGTCTCAGCTTTCCTATCAGCCTCTTGTTTGGGTTTGGCAACAACCTTTCCTGGTTCAGCGGGTCGCTTTCTCCCGCTTTTCGCATGCGCTTCGCCCGTAGTTGAGCGAACCTAATGGGAGGGTAGTATGAAAATCGCCATTATCTCCGATGTTCATGATAACCTCCCTATGCTCAGAATGGCGCTGCAACGCTGCCAGGAGGCAGAAGGGCTCATCTGTTGTGGCGATCTCTGCTCGCCGTTTGTGGTCAAGGAACTTGGCCATGGGTTCGCCAGGGCTGTTCACGTGGTCTTTGGCAACAACGATGGAGATACCTTCCGTATCGCCTCCGCGGCGGCGAAGTTTCCACAGGTTCAGGTGCACGGGGAGTACGTCGAGTTGGACCTTGGTGGAAGGAAATTCTCCGTCAATCATTTCGACAACATTGGACGCGCCATTGCCAAAGGGGAGAAGCACGATGTGGTCTGTTTTGGGCACAATCATCAATTCGAGATCACCGCCGTGGGCAGAACACTCATCATCAATCCTGGAGAGATTTACGGCGGGTTGACCGGTCACTCGACTTTTGCCATTTACGACACTGACACCGGTAAAGCCGAGCGTATCGAGTTATGAAGGTCGATGGGTGTGAATTCGGGTGGAAAACCCGTTGCACTTGGAGATCCGCTCACCGGAGGCATTCAAACACGATGTAGCGGCTCTCCGACGAATCCAAAGGCAGAACAAGGACCTCGTGGGAGGGTTGCTCCCCAAGGAGGGCTCCCGCCGCTGATGTTTGTGAAAGCAGCGCCGCCCCCCCCGTCTCCTGCTGCCGCCCAGCGATTGGCTGGGCCCATTGTTCTTTGCATTGACAGGCTGGTGTCAAATCTGAAGGCAGCCAGCAATGCGCCCGATTACGTCCGCAGTGAGTTTGCCCCGGCAACATCACTTACTTGGAGCATCGACAGGGGAAATATGCCGATCGAGTTACCTCCAGCCGACGGTCAATGCACCACTTTAAAATGTTCTCTCACCTCCGTCATCACCCGGTTTGGTACCCGGTCCGGGATTTCTTCGGTCTCGCTGATGTGCTGGATCCTGGCGGCCGGGCTGTTCAGTCTGGCGGCAGTGTTGATCATCGGCAACGCAGGAAAAACGCAAGCTCCGCCTGACCCGGGGCTCACCACCGAAGTCGCCATGCTCCTGATGTTCGGCGTCGGCGCATAAGATTGTCCCCCCTCTTTCGGGCAGTGAACCGGCTTCTTGGGGGAGTCAGTCCGGCTCTTTCGGGGAACCAACCCACCTCGCCGTGGGGTTACGACGAGCGGTTCTGGCGTCTTGTCTGTGGCCAAGTAACGGTCGAGCAGAGACTGGAGTTCTGTCATGATGGGGCAGGCGAAAACCTGTTTAGCTCGGGGTGGCCGTCCTAGTCGAGCGGTGAACGTTCCACCCGGCCAATCACGCCCAGAGACCTCGGCTTGGATCTTGGTGTCGATGTTCATGCCTCACTGCTGGAAACCTGCCTGCACCCAAACCGGTTAAGCTCGATTCAAAATCGTGTTCGCAACGCGGAAATTGCTCTTCACGCTCGAAAAAGGATCATCCGTCGTCAACCGTTACCAACTTATTTTGAAAGCTTTGGATTTCATACGCGTCCATCCTAGGCTATATGTTACTTTTCAGGCACGGCTGTTGAGATGAACTCGCGCACTCGCTGGCTTTTTGCAGTTTATGGAATATTGAGCGTGGTCACACCGCGAGGTGAAGCCGCGCCAAGCGGGTTGAACCGTTTCATCGAGCAGCATTGTGTTGAGTGCCACGATGCAGACAGTAAAAAGGGAGGCTTGGACCTCATGGCGTTGAAACTTAACCTGACCGAGCCCGCCAATTTCGCAACTTGGGTGACCATTCATGACCGAGTGAGTGCCGGCGAGATGCCTCCAAAAAAGCAAGCGCGACCTGCCACCGCCGAACTCCGGTTGTTTACGAACTCCTTGTCATCCGCGCTGCTCGCCGCGGATCGAGAGCAGGTCGCGAGGGAAGGGCGGGCAACCCAGCGCCGTCTGAACCGCTACGAATACGAGGAAACCCTGCGCGATGTGCTCTCGCTGCCCTACTTGGAGGTAAAGCAATTCCTGCCGGAGGACAGCGAGTCCCATGGCTTTAACAAGATTGGCGATGCTCTGGACGTGTCCCATGTGCAGATGGCCCGATATCTAACCGCGGCCGAATTCGCGTTACGGCAGGCGCTGGTTCCACAGGCTGCGCGTCCGGAAACGCAGACCAACCGGTATCACACTTGGGGCCAGCGTGAATTCGCCGGCAAAATTGGTCTTGAAGGTCCGCTCAATCGCAGAACATTTCCCTTGGTGGGGTATGAACTGCAACGCGACCTCATGGCGCAAAAAAAGCCCAAGGTTGAACCCAGCGATGACCCGGGCCGGCGTGAATTGGAATCATTTGCGGTGGTGGTCAGCAGCTATGAGCCCACCGAGATTCGGTTTGGCGGATTTCACGCACCGGTGTCCGGACGCTACCGCTTGAAATTCTCCGGTTACAGCGTCTGGATGGCTCCGGATTTCACGAAAGTTGCTCCCGGCCGTCGTGCTGAACCTGTCAGCGTTTACTCGGAAACGCCGCCGCGCGTGCTGCGCAAACTGGGCAGCTTTGATGTGCAGCCGGAACCCACGGTCCATGAGTTGGAGGTCTGGTTGCTGGCGGGTGAAACCATCCGCCCCGATGCGGCGCGGCTCTTTCGCTCACGCCCACCAGACTTCAAAAATCCGTTTCAGGAGTCGGACGGCATGCCTGGGGTGGCATTCAGTTGGATGGACGTGCAGGGCCCGTTAGTGGAGCAATGGCCAACCGCCGGGCATCAGTTGCTGTTCGGGGATCTGCCGTTGGAAGACCGGGCTGAAGGCGCACAACCGAAGCGCGGCAAAGGGCGTTTCCAGGCGCTCGCCGGAGTCGAGGTGCTTTCGACCAACCTCGAGCGCGACACCGAGCGGTTGTTGCGGCAATTCATGCGGCGCGCGTATCGCGGGCCGGTGCGGGAGCCGGATGTACAACGGTTTCTCGGGGTCATCCACAACGCGCTGAACGCGGGGCATGGCTTCACGGATGCGATGATCGCCGGCTATACCGGCGTGCTGAGTTCGCCGACCTGTCTGTACCTGAATGAAAGACCAGGCCGGTTGGACGACCGGGCGCTGGCTGAACGGCTGGCTTATTTTTTATGGAACTCTTGCCCGGATGAAGAACTGCGCGGTCTGGCCGATCGCGGCGCGCTGCATCGTCCGGCGGTGCTGCGCCAGCAAACCGAGCGGCTCCTCAACGACCCGCGCTCGCAACGGTTCGTGGCTGCGTTCCTGGATTATTGGCTCGATCTCCGGTTGATTGCCGGTGTGGATCCGGACGCCGAGCTTTATCCCGAGTACCAGTTGGACGACCTGCTGGTGGAATCAAAGATCGGGGAGACGCAATTGTTTTTTAGCGACCTGATGAAACGCAATCTGGGCATCACCAATCTGGTATCCTCCGATTTCGCCGTGCTGAACGAGCGGCTGGCGAAC
Source organism: Pedosphaera sp. (assembly GCA_028293465.1). Classification (GTDB taxonomy): domain Bacteria; phylum Verrucomicrobiota; class Verrucomicrobiia; order Limisphaerales; family Pedosphaeraceae; genus JAQGOT01. The sequence continues at coordinate 5,501 of JAQGOT010000075.1, forward strand.
CATTACGGCATCCCGGGCGTGGCAGGAGTGAACCTGAGTCCCGTGCCCCTGCCAGCCGGCAGCATGCGGGGCGGACTCCTGACCCAGGCCAGCGTGCTCAAAGTCACTGCCAACGGCACCACGACCTCGCCCGTCAAACGCGGCGCGTGGATCATGGCCCGGCTCCTTGGCAAGCCGCCGCCCCCGCCCCCGGCCAGCGTGCCGGCGGTGGAACCCGACATCCGCGGCGCGACCACCATCCGGGACCAGTTGGCCAAACACCGCAACGAGGCCACCTGCGCCGCCTGCCACAAGAACATCGACCCGGCCGGTTTTGCGCTGGAGAGCTTCGACGTCATGGGGGCTTGGCGCGATCGTTACCGGTCGGTGGGCGGCGGAGAAACACTCAAGGGCTCCGGTCATAACGGCATCAAGTTTCATTATGGTTTGGGATTGAACGTCGATGCGAGCGGGGAGTTGCCGGATGGACGCGCCTTTCGTGATGTTCGCGAACTCAAGCAACTGCTGTTGGCCGACCCGGAACTGCTGGCCCGCAACCTCGTGCGGCAATTGACTATTTATGGCACTGGCGCCCCCATCCGTTTCTCCGACCGCCCCGCCATCGCGAAGATGCTGGCGCACAGCCGGGCGGAGGGTTACGGTGTGCGGAGCCTGATCCATGAAATTGTCGAGAGCGACCTGTTCCTGAACAAATAACCTGATTAAAGGATATATGCCGAAATCAGCCTCTACGCCGCCGGCAACCGGGCCCTTCGTTTCAACCGGTCGCGCCCTCTCCCGTCGCCGGTTCCTGCGGGGCGCGGGCATTCTGCTCTCGCTCCCTTGGTTGGACGCCATGCAGCCCGCCTTTGCTGCTCTGACCGAGACAGGTGCGGCCACCACGCCGGGAGGAAAACCGCGCCGGATGCTCGGCATCTGCAACAACCTCGGCCTGCTGCCGGATCATTTTTTCCCCAAGGAAAGCGGGCGT
>JAQGOT010000078.1 GCA_028293465.1 Pedosphaera sp.
GTATGGGGATTGGAATGCGGCGGTGCGCGACCTGGTGAGAGCGGCGGGTTATGAAACAGCGTGCACCACGGAATTCGGCGTGAACACGGGCGCCACGGCGGCGTTTGAGCTGAAGCGCATCACGGCGCGGCACCAATCGATCAGCCTCAAGGCGTTGAGGGAGCGGCTGGCGCGGTTCAAGTTCCGTTGAACGGTTCGCCGTGGTTCCGGTCTGAAAAGGATGGTTCTGTTGCCGGGAAAAGAAACAGCGGCGGTCGCGCAAGGATGGCCGCAAATTTTTTTGCTTTTCCACTTGCGCGGCTTAATTCCCCGTGTTCTTTTTCGTTCGTGAATGTTCTCGCGAGCGTCAGGAAGCACGCGGGTCCGTGATAACCGAAATGTTGTAATACAATGCACCGTTCAAACTCTCACACCTCCACCCACCTCGACGGTTACTCAGCCAAAAAGATGGCCAAGCCGGTCAATTTCACCTGCCTGGCGCCGGGCGCGCAAAACGTCTGCCTGATTGGCGATTTCAATGATTGGGATCCCGCGGCTTACCCGATGAAACGGCAGGTGGATGGCGCCTGGTTGATCCAGATTCCACTGAATCACGGGCATCACCATTATCAATTCCTGGTGGACGGCAAGCCGACGCTGGATCCGCGCGCCCAAGGCATCGCCCGGAACGAGCAGAACGAGAAGGTTTCGCTGCTCGCTGTGAGTTAAGCCGGGCGGGGCGGCGAAGGCTTACTCGCCGCCCTGATTGCGGAGTTTTGACTTGGCGCGCTGTTCCGCGAAGAAGCCTTGCAGCAACGCGGCGCATTCGGGTTCGCGGACGCCGCGGGTGATTTCGCAACGGTGATTGAGCGTGGGGAATTGCAGCAGGTTCATCGCCCCGCCGGCCGCGCCGGCTTTGGGGTCGCCCATGCCATACACCACCCGGGCCAGGCGCACATGGACGACGGCGCCGGCGCACATGGGGCAGGGCTCCTTGGTGACATACAGGGTGCAGTCCGTCAGGCGCCAATCACCCATCACCTCCTCGGCCTGGGTGATGGCCAGCATCTCGGCGTGGGCGGTGGCATCCTTTAACAATTCGACCTGGTTGAAGGCGCGGGCAATGATCCGTCCCTCGCGCACGATCACCGCGCCCACCGGCACTTCCTCCGCTTCGTAAGCGCGCGTGGCTTGACGCAAGGCTTCGCCCATGAAGTATTGGTCGCTCTGCAAATCGATGATGGGTTCGTCAGACATCGGGACAATTTCGAATGTCGAATTACGAATGTCGAATGTAATCGGCGGGGCTGGATTGTTCCAGCAGCCACTCGTTCTGGCCGTCGGCATGGCAATGGCAGGCGGCCGCGAAGAAGCCGTGGCGATGACGCCAAAACAGCGGCCAGATTTGCTCCAGGTCGGTGTCGGGCATGTTCAGGGATGGCAGCACGGAGCGCGGGAAAAACTGAAAGCTTCCTTCGCGATGAGGCGGCGGGAGCGACTTCAGCTTTGGCTTCACCTCAAATAGAAACATCAACCAGTGGCTTTGGCCCTGGTAACCTTGCTCCGCGACGATGCCGGTCAGATGCAGGTCCGCGGGCTGGAGCGTGAGGCCGACTTCCCCGGAGGCCTCGCGGCAGGCGCAGGCATAGGGCGACTCGCCGGTCTCGGTGTGCAGCTTGCCGCCGCAGGGGCTCCAGAGGCCGAGGTTGGGTTCCTGCGCCCGTTCCATCAGCAGGACTTCGTCGCGCTCGTTGAAGCAGTAGAGCAGCGTCGCAATTTTGTACGGCAAAGTCATTTAACGCAAGGAAGGCGGCGGACGGTCGCCGGCTACTTTTTTCCGATGCAGTAAAGGTTTTTGGAGGTGCGGATGAACAACTCACCGCTGGCCACCGATGGAGAGGCGCGCACGGGTTCCTCGCCCATTGGAATGGTGGACAGGATTTTGAATTCATCGCCGGCGTCGAGGACGACCACTGTCCCGCTCTCGCTCAGGCAATAGATTTTGCCATCGGCTGCGGCGGGGGAGGAGCGGAAAATGTCCCGGACTCCCAGGTTGCCCTGCCACTTGATCGCGCCGGTTTTGGGATCAAGGCAGGTCATGGTTTGTTTGTCGCCGTCGAGGACGAAGAGTTTTTGTTGGTAATAAACGGGGGTGACGCAATCGCTGGGGAAATCCTTGAAGGTCCAGGCGATGTGCGTGTCGGTCACCAGACCCTTGCCGCCGTCCTTGATGGCGAAGACCGGTTCCCGTTTGGGCGCGCAGGCGATGATGAGGCCATCGGCCACCACGGGGGAAGGGACGATGCGCCAGGAGGTGCCATTCCGGGCGTTGAGGCCGCCGCAACGCCATAGTTCGGCGCCGGTGACGGTATCGTGGGCGGTGGTGTAATTGCCGCCGACGACGAGGATCTCCGCATGGTTTCCGTTCTCGCAAGGAATAGGGGAGGAATAAGCTTCCTGGGATTCCTGGAGCGCGTCGGTGGGGCGGATTTGACGCCAGAGATTCTTGCCGGTTTTGGAGTCGAGACAGAGCAGGTAGGATTCGCGGGTGGGCTTGTCATCGATGGCTTGGGTGTAATCTGGCGGCGGCGGATTGCGCTGGAGCACCTGGATGTAAAGCTTGCCGTGGTAGAGCAACGGGCTGGAGCCGTAAATCCACATGTCCGCGAAGCGGCCGTAGTCCTTGGCCAGTTGGCGCTTCCAAAGCTCGTTGCCTGCGAAATCAAAGGCCACGAGATCGCCGGTCGCGAACATGACGAACACGCTCTGGCCATCGGTGACGGGCGAAGGTGAGGACATGTTGTTGCGACCCTTTTCGCGGTCGCCCACGTTGACCGTCTTTTGCCAGCGCACCTTGCCGTTTTTACGATCGAGGCAGAGGAGCAGCAGGTTTTTTTCCTGGTCCGGGCTGGTGACGAAGACGGAATCGCCCCAGATCACGGGGGTGGAACCGCTGTAACCCGGCATGGGTGCAACCCAGACGACGTTCTCCGTTTTGCTCCAGGTGGCGGGGAGGTTGGTTTCGGAGGTGGAGCCGTTGAACTGCGGCCCGCGCCAATGTCCCCAGTTTTCCGCGTGGGATGGCTGCGCGCTGGCGCAGATGAAGCTTCCCGCAGCGAGGGCAGGCAACACGAACTTTCTTAGATAGCTCATAGGTCTTACAAGGCGGAGCGGAGTGCTCCCGCCCGGGTTTTAAGTGTTGGCGAACTCCACCCAGCATAGCCGTACAGACGCGGTGAAAACAAGTTTGATTCAGTGCGGCTCTGCGGGTGGGGAAGGGAATGCTCGCGCCAAGGCGCAAAGGAGGCGCGGGCCTTGGACAGGATGAGCGGGATGTACGTGCCGCAGGCCGGGCTCGCCAACCCCTGAAGTTGACGAGTATTGGCCGACGCGTGGAAGGCGTGCAACGAAGCAGTGGTTAACAGCGGGAGAACCCGGCTGTCAACCTGACTGCTCCGCTATAAATTGATTCAATGGTCAGCGACCTGTGCGACCTTGGTTGTGCCGGAAACCGCTGGCTGGGCCGTGCCAGGGTAAATCTCTGGATGTTGTTTCCGAGCGTGGATGATCCTGCCGGAAACAAATGTGGCGAGCGCCTTGGTGGGTTCCTCGGCCGTGGGCTGCAGGGAATCAATGGCTGCAAGGTGTTCCGTCACCTTGTCATTCAGCCGCAGCTTGACCTTCTCAATTTGATTTTCGTTCACCAGATGGATCAGGTCATCCACCAACAGGAGTTCCACCATTTTTGCGTTCACCTGGTCGTCGCGCTCGCTGGCGCGGGTTTCCCGGGTGTAATTAAGATAAGTCACGGCACTCAAAGCCAGCCCGGCAACAGCGGCGATGCCGAAAAAGCCAGCGGCGTA
>JAQGOT010000084.1 GCA_028293465.1 Pedosphaera sp.
GATCAACAACAGTGGTTTGAACGGCAATCCTGGCGGTGATGGCCCCGGTGTCATTCGCCCCCAGGTCCAAATCACTTTCCCCACCCCTGCCAAATACATCGCGGCCTCGGGCGGCGCAATCAATGGCCCGGCCTATCTTTGGAATTGGGCCACTTTTGATGGCACCACCAACGCGCCGCTGGTTTTGGGGCCGAGTGAAACCAACGTGACCAGCTTGACTCTCTCCGCGCGAACCGTCACCACCAACGACCCACCCTCCTTCGAGTGGATGATCCTCGGCCACCAAAACGCCGCCTACCGGATCGATATGTCCACCAATCTCACCGACTGGACTCAGTCCACCGTGCTGACCAACACCAACGGCATCTTCATTTTCACCCACCCGCTCGATCAGCCGCAGCAATACTTCCGCGCCGTCCTCCAATAACGGCCGCCGCCACCGATGCGGCGGATGTCCCCTTCCAAAGCCTGCCCTGTCTGCAATCGGCCAGCGGACAAGTTTGACACTGCCCGAGGTTTGTTGTCTTATGCCTTTTCAATTTGTTGCAAACCCGAAACATGACTTTTCATCCTTACTCGCGATTCTGCCTGGCCGCCTGCCTGTTGCTCTGGCTCCCGGCGTCGTTGCGCGCTGCCGGCGATTCCAACACCCTCCCGCTCGTCGCGAAATGGGGCCGGTTCGAGCGATCCTTCACCAGCGCCGTCGCTTACACCAATCCCCCGCAGGCTGCCACCCTCACCGCGACCTTCACTTCCCCCTTGGGCGAGACAAACACGGTTTTCGGATTTTGGGACGGCAACAAAATTTGGCGCGTGCGCTTTTCGCCCGACCAACCGGGCAGATGGAGTTTCAAAACCACCTGTTCAGATCGCGCCAACACCAATTTGAACAACATCAGCGGCGAGTTCCTCTGCTCCTCCGCCACGGGCGACGCCCGCTTCCAAAAGCACGGCCCGATTGGCGTCGCCCGTGACCGTCGCCACCTGGAGCACCAGGATCACACCCCGTTCTTCTGGCTGGCGGACACCGTTTGGGATGGCGCCCTCCTCGCCAAGGACAAGGACTGGTACTACTACGCGCGCACCCGGTCCCAGCAGGGCTTCACCGCCGCGCAGTGGATCGCCGTCCCCGGCACCGACTTGAAAAAGCGGACGGCCTTTTCCGGGACGAAATCCATCGTCATCAATCCGGACTATTTCAAGCAACTCGACGCGCGAGTGGAGATCCTGAATCGGGTCGGCCTCCTCAGTGCGATCGTTCCGCTGCGTGACATTCCGTCGCCCGGCAAAGCTGGAATCGGAGCCCTGCCGGAGGATCAGGTGATCCTGCTGCTCCGTTACATGGTCGCGCGCTGGGGCGCGAACGACGTCGCCTGGATACTGACCTGCGAGGGCGACAATCTCGGCCGCAATGTGGATCGCTGGAAACGAATCGGCCGCGCCGTCTTTGGCGATGGCCCGCACGCGCCCGTCATTGTGGACCCCGGCGAGAGTTACTGGGTGTTGGACGAGTTTCGGCGCGAGCCTTGGGTTGACCTGCTGGGCTACCAAAGCGGCCAGGAAGTCAGCGAAGACACCTTGCTCTGGATGGTGGCCGGTCCGGTTTCGCGCGACTGGCGAAAAGAACCCTTCCGGATGACCGTCAACCTGGCGTTGCCTTATGAAAACGAGCAGATGGCACGATCCCAGCACCGCACCGATCCGCTGGAGGTGCGGCGCGCGGTCTATTGGAGCCTGCTCAACGCGCCCGCCAGCGGTGTGAGCTATGGTGCTTATGGCGTTTGGAATTGGATGGCCGACACCGCCTCAACCAACGCGGCTCAAGCTGGCGTTGCTTTGCCGGGCTGGCAAAAATCCTTGTTCCTGCCCGCGGCGAAACAAATGACGAACATCGCCACCTTGTTCAACGGAATTGATTTCTGGCGGTTGCGTCCGGCTCCCGAGTTGATCGTGAACCAACCCGGACTCCAGTCGCCCGGTCGCCATGTTGCCGCCGCCCGCACGGAGAACCGGGACATGGCGCTGGTTTATGTCCCGGAAGATCGCACGATCGAATTGACTCTCGACGCCCTCCCGCCGTCCCCGAACGTGACTTGGATCAACCCTCGCACCGGCGGACGCAGCCGGGCCGTTGCCGTCATCGGCCCCAAAAGTTGCCAATTCCCCACCCCGGGAGCTGGCGACTGGCTCCTGTTAATGACGAGGTCGAAAGCGAAGCTGTGAAGCCTCGCTGGAAAGGCCCTTGTCCCTGTCCACAATCGCTCGTGCCGCGCTCGTTGATCCCGGAGCGATCGCCGCACTCACCCTCGGATCGTCCGGCTCTTCCTTCCTTGCGAGGCTGAGATCTTCCATCCCTTTGGGATGCTGGAGTATATGCCGGATTCTAGGTTCCTTCCCGACCAAATTCTTCTGCTTACGCCTCAAAGCCACCAATTTTACCCGGATAATATTGACAACCTATTTCATCCGGGTATTATTCAGCCAATGAACAAGAGCGAATCAGTTGCAACCGAAGCCCACGCAGCAGAAGATCGACAACCAAGTCACTGCATCGCCTTCGAAGGTCAACGATGCATCGGCTCTGGTGCACTGGATTTCGTCGCGCGGAAGGCCAAACAGGTATTCAACCAAGATGAATTTGCCCCCATATTCATCTTTGACGACGTGACCAGCAAACGGATCGAGATCGACTTTCGTGGCACAACCGAAGACGTCGTGGAGAGGCTCGAACGGACCGAGGCATCAGCCGTCGCGACCCCGGAAATACCTGAGAAGCGCGGCCCAGGTCGGCCCCGGCTGGGGGTCATTCCGCGTGAGGTTACCCTGCTTCCCCGCCATTGGGATTGGCTCAATCAACAACCGGGCGGCGCCTCGGTCGCCCTGCGCAAGCTCGTCGAGGCAGCAAAACGTTCCTGCAGAGCAGCGGATCGCGCGCGCCAATCCCAGGAAGCGGTCCATAGGTTTATGTATCCCATGGCCGGTGATTTCCCAGACGTCGAGGAGGCTGCAAGAGCGTTCTATGCCGGGAACCATCAGCGCTTTGATGAATTGGTCGCGCCGTGGCCCGCGGATGTTCGCGATCATCTGAGAAAGCTGGTGGCCGTTGCCATCCAGGCCGAGGCAGCCGCTGCAGAGAATCCGTAGAACTCTGGGTGTCCGTCAACTGGCGCGGTTACGAACGGGTACCAGCATAGGTTACAACTCCCCCGCCGCCGAACCGGTTCAACCGGCCGGGCTGATCTTCCCCAAAACCACCGCCCGTCGTGCGCCGGTGGCGGACGGAACATTGGCCGGCTTGCCTTGCAACGTTTCATGCGCAAGGACCGCGAACGCGAGCGCTTCCTTGGCGGCATTTGAATGGCCGAAGGCCTCTTGCGTCAGCACCACGGAGGGCGCCACCCGTTCGGCCACCATCCTCCGCAGCGTGCGATTCTTCGCTCCGCCGCCACCCAGAATGATTTGCAGCTTTTGCCGCGCCGTCCGGGCAAGTTTCTTGAAAACAAAATTCTCGTAAGCCTCCGCAATGCTCGCCGCTGTGAACGCCGTGGCTGTGGCAACGATATCCGCGTCCGGCAGCTTCAAACGCCGCGCTGAAGCCAGCAACGTTCTCACGAACGGTTCACCGAATTCCTCGCGCCCGGTGGACTTCGGCGGACGCCTGCGCAGATACGGATGCCTCATCAGTTCTTCCAGCAACGGTTCTGAGACCCTGCCCTGCCCCGCCCAACGTCCGTCGCGATCATATGCCAACCGTCCGGAACTCAGCACGCTTACCACCGCGTCCATCACCATGTTCCCGGGACCTGTATCAAACGCCACCACCTGCTTCAACGCGGCGCACGGCGGCAGAAAGGTGAGATTTCCAATTCCTCCAATGTTCTGCAGGATCCGCGGCCGCGTGTCATCGGTGTACAAAGCCCAATCGACATACGGCACCAGCGGCGCCCCCTGCCCACCGGCCGCCATGTCACGGACTCGAAAATCCCCCACCGTCGTGATGCCCGTGCGCTCGGCGATTACCGCCGCCTCCCCAATCTGCAGCGTCGACGGCGTCCGGGCTCGCGGCAGATGATGAACGGTCTGGCCGTGCGAACCGATCCCTCTGATCTGTCCCGGACGGAGCCGGGCCTGACGAATCACCCCCAGCGCGGCGCGCGCAAAGTGTTCCCCCAATAAAAAGTTGAGCTCGCAAATCTCCGCCACGACGCCGTGCAGAGAGACGCGCAGAATCTGCTCGCGCAAGGCGCGGGGAAAAGCCTGCTGCCGGTGAGCAACGAGCTTCACCTGCAATCCCCGGCCGCTGCCGGAGATCGCCGCCACCACCGCATCAATCCCGTCGGCGGAAGTGCCCGACATCAAGCCAACCACAAATTGGGGGCGGGGTTTCGGTGCTTTCGGTTCGCGCATGCACCGAGCCTAGCCCAGCGGACCCACGCAAACAAGTCTGCCCGCAACCCCAAATTCAAACCTCCTTGTCCAGCTTGAAGCCGATCTCCACCGTAACCTGCCAATGATTGATTTTATTATCCTCGATCTGTCCCCGCGTCTCGACCACTTCAAACCACCGCATGTTGCGGATGGTCTGGCCGGCCACCGCCACGGCATTCCTGACCGCGTCCTCAACCCCGTTGGGCGAGGAACCGACCAGCTCGATTTTTTTATAAACATGCTCACTCATAACCATTCCTCCCTCCTTTATTAACAACCCCAAATCAATTCCGACCGCTTATCTCAAGGCAACGCCTTGATGAAACGATCCGCCTGGGCAATCGAGGCGTTCATCTCTTCGAGCAATCGCACGATATCTGCCTGGATGTTCGCGGTCTCCCCCTTGAGTGAACTGATTGCCTCGGCATTCAGATTGTGCTTCAGGTAAAGCACCTGGTCATGGAACTGGGTCAGCACCGGGTCCATGCTTTGCTCGGCCCGCTTCAGCGCGGTGTGCAAATCCTCATACCGCTGCCGCGTTTCCTGCAGCTTCGTGCGGCTGCTTTGCCGCAGGCTCTCGGATGAAATTTGCGTGATCTCCTTTTCCCATTCGCTGAACAAATCGCCCGCGACGGTTTCCACCTCCTGGATGCGGCTCCGGACGGCATCCGCCTTCGCCACGGAGCGGTCATAATCCCGCTTCAACGCGTTGTACGTCTTTTCCAGATTGCCGCCCTCAAAACCATAAAGCTCCTTCAAGCGGGTCAAGGCATCCTTGAATTGCTGGCTCGCCGCCTTCTGATCGTCGCGCGCCTCCACCACCCGCTTCTTCAAGAGATCGCGTTTATAAACGCCCAGTTGCTCATAAGCCGCATAATAAGTGCTGCGGCAACCGGCCGCCAAAATCATCGACATTAACAGGCTCGCACAAAGCAACCTTCGCATACACGCAAAGTTAACTCGAATCGACGCCGGCGCAATCCTCATTTGTTGCGCCGCATCGGGCCGGACACGAACGCGCTCCCTCCAAGAAAAAACCGCAGCGGCATTGCCGCCGCCTTGTTGATGCCGATGCGCGTCGTGGTCACGACCGGGCCACGCTGTTCCAAAAACGCCTTCAATTCCGGGTTTTGCCCGATGAACAAAGGTGAGGCCCCATCGCAAAGATCCACCCCATCCAAGGACCGGTCGATGTCCATCGCTGCGCATAGTTTTCCCGGGCCGTTCGTAAGATTGGGCGGTTTGGCCACTACACGCCGGGCCTGCATGAGCTCAAGACCGAACCGCGGTTCAATGGCCCGCACCAGCACCGCTTCGGCGCTTCCCGCCGGATGACAAACCGCATTGAAACAGTAGTGATTTCCATAAATGAAATAGACGTAACTGTGGCCCGGCGGCCCCCACATGATCCGATTGCGCTCGGTCAGACCGACATACGAGTGGGCAGCGGGGTCCCCCACCAGATAAGCTTCAGTTTCTACAATCGCCCCGCCACAGATCCCCTGCGGAGTCTTGCGAATCAGCCAATGCCCCAGCAACTGGGGAGCCACAACCTCCGCCGAAGGCTCATAGAATTTTCGAGGTAACGGATTGAATTTATTCATTTGCTCGTGGCGATTCTTAATCACTCAGCCAAGCCTTGTCGAGCGGACCTTGCCCTGAGACCCGGTTCGCGCTTCCTCCAATATTGACGCATATTCTCTGGAGTATGGCGCAACCCGTGCTGATAGAAATCTGGACCATCGGACACTCGACTCGGAGCATCGAGGAATTCATCCATCTGCTGCAAGCGAATCAAATTCAGACCCTCGTGGATGTCCGGCGTTTTCCCGGCTCCCGTCGGCACCCGCATTTCGGGCAGGAGCAACTCTCCGAGGTCTTGGCTAGGGTGGGCATTGAATATCTTCATTTCCCCGAGTTGGGCGGACGGAGGACGGCCCAGCCTGATTCGCCCAACACGGCTTGGCGCAACGAGGCGTTTCGCGGCTACGCCGATTACATGGGCAGCGCGGCTTTCCCGGACGCGATCCAGCGGCTGATTAAGTTGGCCGAAACGAAACGCACCGTCATCATGTGCGCCGAAGCGCTCTGGTGGCAGTGCCATCGCGCCCTGATTGCCGATTACCTGAAGGCCGCCGACCACACGGTGTGGCATATCATGAGCGCCAATAAAATCCAGTTGCATACCTTCAGCGGGGCGGCCCGGTTGGTGAACGGCAAACTCTCCTACCGCGAGCCGGAGGGTGAGCCGGAATTGCCGTTGCGGTGATGCTCCTTCGCCTTCTCCCGCTCCGACCGTTCCTTCAGCAACGCCAGCACGGCGGCTTCCTCTGGCCGCAGTTCGTGCCCTGAATCAGGCAACTCCTTCTTCATCCTCTTTTCGAGCATTTCCACCAATGAAGCTTCCAGGTATGAATCGAATATGGCGGGATGAACATAACACTTGCGGCAAACTGCGGGCGTATTGCCGAGTTGCTCTGCCACCGATTTCACCGCCTGCACCACATTCTTCTTCGCCTCGGCTCCCGAATCAAAATGCTTGAACTCCTGCAACGCCTGCGCTGCCAACGCCGTCCCTGCCCAGGTCCGAAAGTACTTGGCGGTAAACTCCCGCCCTGTGATTTCGCGCAGGTATGCATTGACGTCGTCGGACTCCACCTTTCTCCGCTCGCCGTTCTCGTCGATGTATTGAAACAGTTCCTGGCCGGGAAGGTCCTGGCAGGCCTTTACAATCTTCGCCAGCCGCCGATCGTGGAGGTCCACCTCGTGCTCCTTGCCGCTCTTGCCCCGGAAATGAAAATGCAACTTGGAGCCGGAGATGTCCACGTGTTTATCCCTCATGGTTGTCAGGCCGTAAGATTTGTTTTCCCGGGCGTATTCTTCGTTGCCCACACGAATCCGGCTGACCTCCAGGAGCCGCACGACCGTGGCCAACACCTTGTTGCGGGGAATTCCAGGCAACGCCAGATCCTGTTCGACGCGTTCGCGAATGGCGGGCAGCGCCTCGGCAAAGGCAATCGTCTGGGTGTACTTCGATTCGTCGCGCACCTCGCGCCAGCGCGGATGATAGCGATGTTGTTTGCGTCGCCGCGCGTCACGGCCCGTGGCTTGCAGATGCCCGTTCTCATCCGGACAGATCCACACCCCGGTCCAGGCTGGTGGAATCGCCAACGATTTGATCCGGTCCAGGATGGCCGGATCGTCAATCACACCACCATGGCTATCAAGGTAGCGGAAGCCTTCCCCCGCGCTTTCCCGCCGGATGCCCGGCATTTCATTGCTGACATACTTCAACCCGACAAGCTTGGCGGATTGCAACGGGTCGGCAGGCATGAGTAATAATCTATCGGGCATGTTCGGGTCTGTTCGGTGACACGGGTTCCGCCCGACCCGCATCCTTGCCGGGCAGCGAAACCATCGGCAAAATTCTTTCGACCGCCTGCTTGAGGCTGGTTACCACGTTATCCGGCGGCACCATCGGCAATTGTTTGGCGAGATCGCCAATCCATTCTTTCCCATCCCAAAAACCGACCACGATTCGGATGTCTGGAAAATCGGCCCGCAGCCGTTTGCAAACGTGCCGCGCATTGAACAGTCCCGTCGGCGGCAGCGCTGAGACGCAAACCAGCCCGTTCTTTGATGCTTTCGTCATTTCAACCTTCTCCGAGGTCAACGCGAAAGCGGAAACAATTTTCGTCGTGACTCCCCGCTGTTCGAGGAGTTGAGCCAGCATGATCGCGGTGATCTCATCAGCCTTGACCCGGGCAGGAATGCAGACGACTGCGGGTTCCGCGGCGGTCGCCACCGGTGTCGGCGGCATGCCCGCTCCGTCCGAACGCAGGGCCCGCTCCTCTTCCGCCTTGACCTTGAATTCCCGGCAGTAATCGCCCAATTCCTCGACCAGCATCTTCGTGTTTTTCAAAATCGACCGGTGCCTCCGTTCATCCAGGGCCCCACGATTGCGGTCTTGTTCCGCGCTGACGAGCGCCGGAATGATCATCGTGTCGTAAAGCTCCTGCAGCGAAGCCTTCTCGAGAAACTCCTCCGCCAGGTCGGTCGCTTCCTCCTGAGCCCCTGCCAGCATGCGCTGATAGAAGCGGGCGGCCGGGGATAACACCGGTTCATCGGCCAGCAGGATGTAGAGGAATTCAAAGCTGGGACTATACCGTCCCAGTGACACCAGGCAGACGGTCAAAGGCGTGGAGAGCAGCAAACCTACCGGTCCCCACACCCACGTCCAAAATACGGCGGCCACCCGATCTCCGCCGTGGACCATTGCCTGGAAGCGTTCGCGCAAGGCAAGC
>JAQGOT010000123.1 GCA_028293465.1 Pedosphaera sp.
TATCTCTCGCTTTCGTAGCCCTCACCATCAAGTGGTATTGGCCTGGGCCCTATGCTCAAACCATGACCACAACTAAACCAGAAAGCCCCTGGTCAGGAAAACAAAGCCCAGCCATAACACGGTATCGAGAAGCCAGCCTAGCTGATCGAGCTTCTGTGAAAACACGATTCCTGTCGAAAGCGTGAATGGCTTGTGCTTCACAATGCGCAAACCCTCCTTAAAGTAAGCATCTCGCCCATAAACCGCGCAGATCAGGAGCATGTCGCCAACAGCGTTCGCTACCGGAACGTATATAAACAACAAGACCGGCGCGAGCCAAGTGAGTCGGGCGTAATTCTTTTTTTCAGACCTAGGCATGTTTGGCAAATCAGCAAACCACCCGCCACGCTCCCGATCACCCCGCCAAAATCAAGGAAGCCGAGTATTTGAAAGCGATCTATCTCGCGTTCTCGTAGGCCGGCTCGTGTTCGACCCCGCGGAGTTATCCCTCAGAACAACTTGCCGACGATCGTGCCGACCACGCTCAGCGGGCCCGTGTCTTCGAGGCTTTCGGTGGCCTTATCAATCTTCTGCAAACTGAGCTTGGCGTTCTTGTAAAACTCCTGGTCGTTCACCAGTTTGCCGACGGAACCCTGGCCTTGGTTGATCTTTTGCAGAATTTCCTTCAGGTTCGACATCGAGGCGGTGCTTTCGCGATACAGCGCGTCGTCCTTGACCAGCTTGCCGATGGTGCCTTGGCCGGCATTCACCTGATCGATGATGCCTTGCGCTTTGGCCACGGCTTGTTTGATCTCGGTGGCGGTGTCCTGCAAATTACTGACGGAGGCGTAGGCGGAATTATAGAGGGCATCCTCATAAATTAATTTGCCGACCGTCCCTTTGCCTTCGGCGATCTGTGCGGAAACCGACTGCATGTTCCCGATGATGGCGGAGAGCTTCGGGTTGTTCTGTTTCATGAAATCGGTGAAGGGCCCGAGCAGGTTGTCGATCTTGTCGCCGGTGAAGCTCTTGGTGAGATTTTGCACGCCGGTGGCCACGTCATCCAATTTGGCCATCATGGCGCTCAGGTCGGGCTGTTCGGTGGTGGCGATGGTCTGGCCCGCTTCGAGACGGGGAGCGCCGGCGGTCCCGAAATCGATCGACACATAATTCTGGCCCAGCAAGCCGGCAAATTTCACGGTGGCCTTGCTGTCGGTCTTGATGGGGGCATCCTTGTTCAACCGGAGCAGGACTTCGACCTTATTCTCGGCCAGATTGATTCTTTCCACCTGGCCCACCGGCACGCCGGCCATTTTGACCGGGTCGCCCACCTTGAGCTCCTGAATGTTCTTGAATTGGGCGTTCAGGTGATAGCCGGGCTTGAAGATGTTGACGCCCCCGATGAGTTCCAAAATGATGAAGGCAGCAATCATGGCCAGGGCGACAAACATGCCCAGCCGGGTTTCCAAGGAGTTTTTCATACGGTTTCTTTGCGCTGATTAATCAAACTTAAAATTGGCGTTTAAAAAGTGCTGGATCACCGGATTGGGATTCTGCCGGACCTGGTCGGGCGTGCCCACGGCGAGGATTTGCCCCTCGTGAATGAACGCGATGCGATGGGCCACGCCGAACGCGAGCTCGCGATCGTGCGAGACCACGATGGAGGTCACATGGATCCGCTTTTTCAAGTGGACGATTTCCTCGGCGATGACCACCGCCGACAGGGGGTCCAGCTCGCTGGTCGGTTCGTCGTATAAAATAAGTTGGGGTTCGATCACCAGGGCCCGGGCGATGGCCACCCGCTTCTTCATGCCGCCGGAGAGTTCGTTGGGCAGCCGCTCTTCCTGCCCTTTTAACCCCACCAATTCCAACTTTTCGGCGACAATCCGGGCAATCTCCCGCGGTGGTTTGAGGCGGTGTTCGGACAGGTAGAGGCCGACATTCTCCGCCACCGTCAACGAGTTCAGCAGCGCGCCGGATTGGAACACCATGGCGAGCCGGTATTCCTCCATCACTTCCGGTGACTGGATGGATTTGCCGTTGATGAGGATTTCCCCCTCAGTCGGCTCCTCCAGGCCGATGATGTGCCGGAGCAGGACGCTTTTGCCGCTGCCGCTGGGGCCCATGATCAGGAAAATCTCGCCGGACGGGATCTCCAGGTCCACACCCTTGAGCACTTCCTGGCCGTTAAAACTCTTGCGCAGGCCGCACACTTTGACGCTGACCCCGGAGTGATTTGAATCGGGCGTTGGTTCGTTCATGGCAGGCTCACAGCAGCAGGCGGGTCAGGAAATAATCGAGGATGACAATCAGGACGATGCAATTGACGACCGCCTTGGTGACGGAACGGCCGATGCCGCGGGGGCCGCCGATGGTTTGCAGGCCCTGATGGCAGGAAACCACCCCGATCACGAGCGCGAAGATGAAGGATTTGAACAGGCCGTTGGCGACATCACCGAAGGTGACGATTTCCTTCAAGTTGACCAGGAAAGACTGGAAGGAGACTGAAATTTTCGGGTTGGTGGCCGCCACCAGCGCGCCCCCGCCCCAGCCCACGAGCACGGAAAAGATGACCAGCAACGGCAGGGCCACCGCCACCGCCACGACCCGGGGCATCACCAGGTAGTGGATGGGGTTGATGTTCATGGTGCGCAGCGCGTCGATCTCCTGATAGACGCGCATGGAGCCGATTTCCGCCGCCATGGCGGAACCGATGCGCCCGGCGATGAGGATGGACATCATCACGGGCCCCAACTCCTTGCACATGGAGAGGCCGACCAGTCCACCCACGGCACTGGCCAATCCGCGCTCGACCAGCACCGGACCGGTGAGCAGGCTGATCACGCCGCCGATGAAAAAGGAAAGGATGCAAACCATCAGGAGGCTGGCGTTGCCAATTTCAAAAAATTGGTCGAAAACCTTCTGCCGGTGCCGCCAGAGGAGCGGAAGTGACCGCACCGTCCGCGAGAAAAGCAGCATCATCTCACCAAGGTTTTGAAACATATCAGGATCAGCAATCAGCGTTGCGTCAAAGGTTCGGGCCTGGGGCCTTTACTTGCCCATCGGAATATAACATAGGCGCCAATGTTTGCCTTCCGGAGAGGATTGATACTGGAAAAGACCGAACAGGAGCGAGATTTTTTTTCCGTAGGGCGTGGTCTCACGCCGGTAGGTATCCCAGAGCAGGGACCGGTAGCCGGCGCCGGTGTCGGCGTTCTTTTCCGAGCGCCAAAGGGCGTAAATTTGCGAATAATCCCGCTCCACGCTCTTGCTGGCCGGCAGGACCGGTTCAATAACCGACAGGATTTGCAGCCGTTCGTTCCCTTTGAAATCGCGCCGGTGGGTGAACAGCGGCCACAAATCGACGCGCCGTGAAGTTGCGCCGGTTTCTTTGTTCTTCTGTTTCACGTCCGAGTAAAGGAAATACAGAATGCGGCTCCGGTCCCAGGTCAGCCCGGTGGCTTCATAATGGTTATGTTTATACACCAGCCAGCCGATCCAGTCGCTCTCCACAGTTGGACTGTAAGCTTTGCTGTAGAATGGCCAGACGCGATCGGTATGCTTGCCTTCCCCCCGGGCGAAGACGATCAGCGGCCACGGCGCATCCCATTCGGTATATTTCTTCTCCCGATCCACAGTGTGGGTGTACCCGATGGGCCAGAGATAGCTGGTCGAGTCACGCAGTTTTGACCGGCTGAAGCTGTAGAAGGGAATCAAGGTCTGCTGCCGGGTGGTGTTTTCCGTGCCGATGTCCAATTGCGCCTGCGTGTAAAATGGCCAGAGGACAAACCGATCATCATGACCGGGGATTGATTCCACGTCACCAAAGCCATTGGTCCGGGTGGTCACCTCCTTATGGTCATGGCCTACGAAGGGCCACGCCTGCCAGGCGCGCAGCCCGTCGCCGTAACTCCGGGTAAAGAAGGGGTAAGGCGTGTCGATGTTCACCACATCCTTTTTGCGCGTCTTCACGTAAAACGGCATCAGCACGAAGTTGATCTCGTCGCGAAACAGCCGGTTCTTGAGATGGCCGTAAAGGGGAATCAGGGCGGTGTAGTTTTGGGAAGGATCGGGCGAGCGTTGCTGGAAGTAAATCGGGAACAGCGTAAACCGGCGAGCCTGATCCTCCTTCTGGTCAATTCCTCCGCCGAAGGCGAAGAGCTGGCAAAATTGCCAGCGGTATTCCGACCCGAACCGGTCATACGTGAACAACGGATAGGCAAAATCGAATTCCTTGTACCCGATGGTTGGGTCCTCGGTGTGGGCCAGCGTCAGCAACGGAAAGGCCCACGTGTGCAGGTCTCCTCTTTGCTCGGAGTAAAAAAACGGACTGGCGATTTCCTTCCGGTGCCCCGAGTCAAGCGTCAGATCGTATTCCGAGAAAAGCGGGCCCGCGATGACCGAGTCAGCCGCGGAGCTCGCGACGGGAAAGGAAAAGCCAAAGCCCAAGCCGAGGATGATCAGGTATTTAGTTATGGACATGACGGCGGCGGCTGAATTCGGCGCTGGCGAATTGTAAGCGGGCATCCGGCTTCGTCAAGCCGAGCGGTAATCCGAGGCAGCGGATCGTCACGTTGTTAAAGCGCGCCGATGCGATAATGCCCTCTCCCAACCCATTCCATTTCCGAATAAGGGCAAGTATGGATCGCGTTATCGTTATCGAAACACTCATAACAGCACTGATTTGCCATTTAACATAGAGATTGACTTAGCAACGCTTTTATCTATCTTCACATTAATAATTGAGGTTTTTACCTCGGTTCCTCCCGACCCAGTGTCGATCGTGCATTGTCGCCACTGGGTTGTTTTCTTTCCGCCACCTCCACCCCGTTCGGTCCGTGCCGCGACATCAACAAATTCAAGATTGC
>JAQGOT010000138.1 GCA_028293465.1 Pedosphaera sp.
CCGGCGCACGCGATGGCCAGCCGTTCTCGGCTGATTTCATGAAGGACTCCAAGCGCGTCGCCAAGGGGGACGAGACCACCGTGACAATCCAGGGGCAACTCTTCATGAAAGCGAAATTCACCCTCGACCCGTCAAAGAATCCCAAGACCATCGATTACTCCGTCACCGGCGGCCCCTACGAAGGAAGAACCCAGCTCGGCATCTACGAACTCGACGGCGACCAGGTGAAGTATTGCTTTTCCTCTCCAGGCAAGCCACGACCCACCGACTTCACCACCAAGCCCCACGACGGCCGCACCTCCACCGTCTGGAAGCGGGAAAAGAAGTAGCCGTTTTTCCATGAGCGAACCTCTGTTCTTATGCCTGAACCAACGGTCAGAGATCGGTTTGAGTCGGCCCTTCGTGAGTCAAGTCCGGATTCCGCTCTTAACAAGTTGGCCCATGAACTAAAGCGTGAGGGGATGTCACAGCTCGACGTGTATCGCTTGTATGATGAGTTCCGTGCAAAGTTGGAACACGAGGACTCACCACGATATGATGCAATTCTGGATAATATGGATTCCATAGTTGGCTGGGGCAGGCGAGCCAACTGGCTTTTCGACCAAAAACTGGATAGAACCCTCTACGACAAAGCGTTTATGAAAAATGAGGGTGAAACACCCATTATGAACACAACCGCAAAGAACACCAGAGTCACAGTAATTCCGTGCTTGCGCTATCGGAACGCGCCCGCCGCCATCCAATGGCTATGCGGGACGTTCGGATTCGAGCGGCATCTGGTCGTCCCCGGCGAGGGCGATCGCATCGCCCAGGCCCAACTCAGCTTTGGCAACGGCATGATCATGCTCGGGTCAGTGGCGGAGAACGAGTTCGGGCGCCTCATGAAGCAGCCCGATGAAATTGGCGGCGCCGAAACCCAGAGCTCCTATGTGGTCGTTGCCGACGCCGACGCCGTCTATGCCCGCGCGAAAAGCGTCGGCGCGGAGATCGTGATGGCGATCAAGGATGAGGATTATGGCGGACGCGGCTTTTCCTGTCGTGACCTCGAAGGGCACCTCTGGAGTTTTGGCGCCTATGATCCGTGGGCGGCCCATACATCTTGAGTCGCGTACTGTTGGTATTTGTTTGCTAAAAAATCATGGCGCTCAATGTCATTTTCTGGGTCTTCCTTGTCTGCGTTTTTGCGGCCATGGCAGTACCCTGTTTCGTCCTGTTCATTATGTCTGGTGCGTGCTTTCAGAACACAAAATGGAAAGGCACGTTTTCATTCAACCAGGCTTATTTGTTTTATGATCAAGCTTCCCAGCGCGTCTATTTTTTCAGCCAAGGCATTGACTGACGCGCCACGCCCGGTTAGCCCAAACCTTGGTTCGGCGCAGTATGCGTCCGCCCACACCCCAAAACGAGAATGTTCGGGTTTTATTGTCCGAAGCGGACCTGGCCCGTCCACGGCGGTTTTTTGGAAACAATGATGGAACCGGCGTCCCAAACGAGCGGGCTTGTTCGAAGTGGCGCGGCGGGTGCGATCGAACCGCCGGCATCACCTGAAGCCGCGAGAATGTAACTTGCCGGAGGTGCAGCCAAAAAATAACATCGGAGCGACTTGGGCTGCGGCCAAGCCTCAGTAGTCCATGAAATTAAATCGATGCGACAAAATATCCTCCCGAGTTGACCGCCAAAGAAAGGGGCGGGGATTCACTCTGATCGAGTTGCTGGTGGTCATTGCCATCATTGCCATTTTGGCGGGCCTGCTCTTGCCGGCTTTGGCCAGGGCGAAGGAAAAAGCCAACCGGGTCAGTTGCCTCAACAATCAAAAACAGTGGGGAATGGCGATGATCATGTACACGGATGACAACAACCAGTGTTATCCGGCCGCCAGGGAACTGCTCTATGTGGCGACCCCGGACCACAACCCGGTCTGGGCGGAAATGTACGCCGATGAGCTTCAGAATCAGCAAACTGGGACCACGATTGGCCGGTCGGCCTGGTTCAACGCCCTTCCTCCCTATGTCGGCAGTCCATCGCTTTGGCAATTTGGAGCCAGTGCCGAGGCCATCAACGGTTTCATCTCCGGGCGGTCCCTTTTCAACTGTCGCACGGCCGATGCCACGCCGAGAAATGTGGCCACCGACCCAGACCCCGCCTTTGGCCCGACTTTTCACTACGGCATTAATGCCAGGATCTCGTACCCGCTTCCGCCAGAAACTCCCTTTAGAATCACACAGGCGGTGAACCCGGCGGCTTTCGTGGTGTTCTCGGAGGAACGAGCCCATGCGAGTGAACTGCCTTATTATGGCAACAATCCGGCTGACGTCAGCAGCACCTATAATTTCACCACCCGGTTTTCCGGACGACACAATGCCGGGGGGAATATTGTCTTCGGGGATGGCCATGCGGCTTATTTTAAATACTCCTACGTCTGCGTTTTGCGGAACGGCCAACCGGCGGATCCCGGCCGTCCCGACATTCATTGGGCGGCCAGCGGACAACAAATTTCGTGACCCGAAATGCCGCCGTGCCATCACCGCGCCATGTTGGTAATCCCTCGTCTGGGTTTGAGCGGCCGAAGCAAAAAGTTGTGCTTGGTGCCGCTCCACAGTTCAGGCGTTTTGGCCGCGCTCGGCGGAGCCTTTTACATTAGGCGGCACATGGCATCTCGAACCTCAACTCGGCTGGCACAAGCGCTTTTGAGATGGAATCTGGGAAGGTCATTTTGAAGTTGTCGAGCAAGCGATTGTAGCCAAGGCCGGTTGGTGAATTCTGTTCGGTCTTCGCGGTTGACATCATCGCCCCGGCGTGGCTGAGTTCTGGTGTGAGGCAAAATATGGCATCTCGAACATCAAATCGGCTGGTAGAAGCACTGCAAGACGAGCTTCTCGTGAAGTTCTGTCGGAAGTTCGAGGAAGGATCCATCAGCGGCCACGTGCTGGAAGTTGGACCGCAGTTCTTCATGGTCGCCTTGGTCGACGACTCAATCCGGTTCAACGGTTTTTTATGTTTGCGAGTATCCGACGTGCGGCACTTGGAGGCACCTCACAAATACGCCGCCTTTGCTGAAGCGGCACTCAGAAAGCGCAGTGACCGCAGGCCGAAAAAGCCCCGGGTGAGCCTTGCCAACATTGAAGAACTGCTCTTGTCCGCGAACCGCGCATTCCCCCTCCTGACCATCCACCGGGAGAAGGTCGACCCTGACCTGTGCTGGATCGGGCGCGTCCTTAAAATAGGCAAAGGTCGCGTATCCTTCCTTGAGATCGGTCCCGATGCGACTTGGGATAAGAATCCGAACGAATATACGCTCGCTGAAATCACCAGGGTGGACTTCGGCGGTGACTATGAAAAGGCGCTGTTGCTTGTCGGAGGTCCGGCACCCGCCCAACAGCCTGTTGAAATAGTAAGAGGTGAGTTGACGAGACTCTGACATTTCCTACGAAAGCCCCAGAATGTCTGAGTCTCGTCTCGTCTCCTGCGAAAAAGGGAGTTTTTCAACGGGTTGCTAACGCTTCGGCCGATCTAAAAGCCACTGGCTCTCCAGTTTCAGGACGAGATAATTGATTCCCTGCTGACCTATTTGGGTCGATTCGGCGTCTTCTCCGCCGCCACCCGACAAGCGTCGGCCACCAGCGCCAGATGTTCCAGGAACTCCTCCCGCTTCCCTTCCGGCAGCACAGATAAGATATTGGTCTGCAACCCAATGGCGATTTCCCGCACCTCCTCGTATTTTCTCAAACCTATGGGCTTGAGCAGAATACGATAGGCCCGCCGATCCTTCTCATGCGGTTCACGTTCTACCAGTCCGAGCGTTTCCATCCGTTCCAACAGCGAGGCGATGGTATTGGCGTCGCTGCTCATGATGTCGGTTAATTCCCGTTGAGTCAGGCCTTTGGGACTACCCTCGGTCAATGTTCGCATCACGGTGAACTGGTCCGGCGTCACTCCCACGTGCGCGATCCGGCGGCGGAAGGTCTGGTTCAGGTTATACCAGCAACGGCGCAAGAGAGGTGGCAGGCGTCGTCGTTCGGGGGCATCGATGGGCATGCCGGGGGCGGAGGAAGGACTGATGGATCGTTTTTTGGCGGCAGCCTTAAGGGGCATAATTATTACGTATAGGTACTATTTTGATTGCTTTGCCACCCCAGATGTAGAATAGTGCGCTCACACTTGGAAGCAAATTTGATGGCGTTGCCATCCGTTGGCCTCAAAGGCGCAGCGGCGAATTGCTTCGACGGATTTGGTTATGAAACTGACAATTCCATTTGCGGTTGGTGTTTTTGGACTTCTGCTCACCGGCGCACTGCCTTCCTCCACGGCCCAAGCCGCTCCCGTCCAAGGCTGGCTGAATTGGCGCGGTCCCCAGCAAAACGGCACCTCGCTCGAAACCGGCCTGCCCGACTCCGTGGACCCGCAGCACCCCCTCTGGATGGCCAAATTTCCTGGCCAATCCACCCCGGTCATTGCCAACGGCAAGCTCTACATCATGAGCTACCTCGGTGAAGGCGGTGATCTGCAGGAAGGCGTCGTTTGCTTCGACGCCGAAACCGGCAAGGAACTTTGGCGGCAGCTCTACGGCGATTTTCTGAGCGACACGGTGTATCTCCGGTACGCCACCTCGAGCCCGACCATCGATTCCGAGACCGGCAACGTGTACATCCAAGGCACGCAAGGCATCTTGGCTGCGTTCACCGGTGATGGCAAATTGCTCTGGAAACATTCCCTGATGGAAGAGTTCGGCCGGTTGACCTTCCCCAACAGCCGCACCGCTTCGCCGATCGTGGACCAGGACCTGGTCATGACCCGCGGCATCACCGCGAACTGGGGCGGTCAAGGACCCGCCGCCGATCGCTTCTACGCTTTCGACAAGAAAACGGGTGAACTGGTCTGGTCCTCCAGTCCGGGAGATCGTCCCAAGGACAATTCGTTTTCGAATCCTTACCTCGGCTGGCTCGGCGGCAAGCGGGTGTTCTATTCGGCCACCGGCGACGGCGCCGTTGTCTGCGTCAACGCCCGGACTGGCGATCCCATCTGGCGGGTCCCCCTCACCAAAGCCGGCATCAATGCCACCGTGCTGGTGCATAATAATGACAAGGTCATTTCCATTTACGGAACTCCATATGAACCGGGGCAGTTGGTCGCGCTGAAAATCTCTCACGCCATGCCCACCAACGCCGCCTCCGCTCCGGTGGTGTTGGAACGCTCCGCAGTGCAGCTTTGGAGCGATCCCATCTCGACCTCCACCAGTTCCCCGATTCTGGTCGGCGATCGGATTTATGTGGTCAGCGAACAAGGGGACTTGTGCGCGGTGGATGTCAACACGGGCGCGGTGCTCTGGAAATTGAAAATTGGCATCGAGGAGCGCAATTCGTGTCCGATCTATGCCGATGGCAAGTTGTATGTGCCCATGTTGGATGATCCCGCCGTCAAGACCGAGGGCCTGGGTGGGACGGGAACCAAGGGAGCTCTTTACATCATCAAGCCGAACGACAAGGACGGTGAGATCCTCTGCCACGTTAGCTTGGACGGTCGCTGTTTCGGCACCCCGACCGCCTACAATGGCAAAGTTTACATCCAGACCACCCGCCAGCTTTACTGCTTCGGCAAGCCCGGCAACAATCCCGGCCTGCCCAAGGACGCGTCCACGGAAAAGTGGCCTGCACCCGGCGCAGCGACACAACTGCAAATCATCCCTTCCGAAGTGCTGATGCGTCCCGGCCAGAAAGCCTCGTTCCGCTTGCGTTCGCTCGATGCCAACGGCCTTTCGGTGGAAGAACTCAAGGACCTGAAAGGGGTCAAATGGGCGCCCTTCATCCCGGCCACCGCCAAGGTCAAGTCGAACATGAAAGCCTCCTTCAGCGAGCAAGGCCAGCTCATCGCCGGTCAGGAACCCACGCCTTCCGCCGGTGCGTTTGAGGCGCAGGCGGGCGGGTTGAAGGGTTACATGCGCGGACGCGTGCTGCCCTACCTGCCCATCAGCCAGGATTTTGAATGGGCCACCTTGGCCGAAACCAACACCACCGGCACCATGTTCGCCTACCCGCCGCTCCCGTGGATCGGCGCGCGTTTCAAATTTGAAATCCGCGATCTCGACGGAAACAAAGTCCTCGCCAAGACCACAGACAACCCGTTCTTCCAGCGCGCGACGGTGTTCATCGGTGAACCGTCCACCAAAAATTACACGGTCGAGGCCGATGTGATGAGCGATGGGAACAAATACAAGATGTCCGAGGTCGGCCTCGTGAATCAGCGGTATTACATCGT
>JAQGOT010000144.1 GCA_028293465.1 Pedosphaera sp.
CCTATTACGGTTCTGGCGGCGGTTGGGGGGGAGGCTGGGGTGGTTGGGGCGGCCCTTATTCCCCCTATGGGGGCGGCTTTTATAATGACTTCTATTACTCGCCTGCCCCCTGGTATTATGAAATTCGCACCCCGTACGATTGGGAGTGGAAGACCGGGCCCGCCCGGCTCCGGCTCAGTTACGAGCGGAACGGGCAGACCTTCGAGCATAACTTCGAAATCATCCGCGAACGGGAAAAGTAAGCGCCGGCGGAGGCGATGGGCAGGGCGCCAAACGGCAAACCAGCATTACACCCTATTGTGACGGTGGTTGGTGGCCCTGATTTTCTCCTAAGGAGTAACATAGTGGCTCAACATTCTGACTGGAGGTCCCCGTGCCCAAATCTAAGAAGCAGCAAATTCATCCGATGCAGGAATCACCACCGCCGCCCCAGCATCAGGAATTGCCCGGCCAGGAATCCAAAATGGTTCCGGCTCCGATCGATGAAGATCCCCGCTACCAAGGCAGTGGCAAGCTGGCCAAAAAAGTCGCACTCATCACGGGTGGGGACAGCGGCATCGGCCGCGCGGTAGCCATCGCCTTTGCCAAGGAAGGGGCGGATCTCGCTCTCGTTTACCTGAATGAGGAGGAGGACGCGGAATTCACCCGCCATCGGGCCCAAGAGTTGGGGCGTGACTGCATTAAGATTTCCGGCGATGTCGGTGACGAGGAGTTCACCCGGCGAGCGGTGGCACAAACCGTTCAGAAATTTGGCCATCTCGATATCCTGGTCAACAATGCCGCCGAGCAGCAGGTCACGCATGGTATTGAGGAAATTGATGATGCGCATTTGGAACGGACCATCCGCACCAACCTGTTCGGCTACTTCCACATGACCAAGGCGGCGCTGCCCCATCTGAAGGAGGGCGACGCGATTATTAACACCACCTCCATTCAAGCTTACGAACCGAAGCCCGGGCTGATGGATTATGCCACCACCAAGGCGGCGATCCTGAATCTTACCCGCTCCTTGGCCAAGGAACTCAGTCCCCGCGGCATCCGGGTGAACGGAGTGGCGCCCGGACCGGTCTGGACACCATTGATTCCCGCCTCCTACCCGTCGGACAAGCTGCCTGAGTTTGGCAAGGATACCCCGATGAAGCGGCCAGCGCAGCCTGCGGAAATTGCCCCGAGTTATGTCTTCCTGGCCTCGGACATCGATTCATCCTACATGACCGGCCAGGTCTTGCATCCGAATGGCGGCAGCGGAATGTACAGTTGAGCGGCCAAGCCTGCTAATGCGAACCCCGCCACCATCAAACTCAGCCTGCCTTGGGCTGGCCTCGGCCGGTGTTCTGTTGCAGCTCATCAATGCGTTTGGACGCTTCGGCTTTGGTCAGGTTCTCATCAAATTCCTCCTGCGCTTCCTCCGACAGGGTTTTCAAATAGGATTTTTGTGCGCCGGTCATCCGTTCATCCCCGGTCGTCCATTCATCCGGGTCTTTTTTGGTGTTGGATCCCTGAACTTTGGTTTTGTCACTCATAATTCATCTCCGTTTAGACAACTAAAACGTGACGTTGGCCCGCAAAAAAATCAAGGCACCGGCACCGGTCTTGCGGATTCAGGGGTGGCGTGTGGACACGGGGGCAGTCGGTGTTAGCTTGATTTGTAGCAGGCTTGGAGAGTGGAAGCAGGTCAAACATGGCGGACAATCGCAGCATTCGATTGAGGCAGTTGCAAGGACGGGTGGGGGACGTTGTCTATCAACTCACCCGGGTGCAATTCTCAGAATTCTCACCGGCGGCAAATTGGCGTCCTCCCGTCAATGCTTATCGCTGTCCGGAGCGGATGACCATTTGCGTCGATCTGGCGGGTGTGGACCGTTCGGCGGTTGATCTGGAGGTGGAACCGCGGCGTTTGCTGCTGCGCGGCTTTC
Source organism: Pedosphaera sp. (assembly GCA_028293465.1). Taxonomy (GTDB): domain Bacteria; phylum Verrucomicrobiota; class Verrucomicrobiia; order Limisphaerales; family Pedosphaeraceae; genus JAQGOT01. Next base: position 1,917 of record JAQGOT010000144.1, read on the forward strand.
GCGAGCTGCCCGAGCCGGCTGGGAACGAGGAGCAACCCATGCAAATTCTGGCCCTGGAGATTGACCACGGGCGGTTCGAGCGGGAGATCCACTTTCCTTCGGATGTGGAACCGGCGCGGGTCACCGCCGAGCAACGCAATGGCTTGCTCTGGGTTTATTTGCCCTGGCGATCTTCGGCGTGACGAAGGGGGGCTGGCGGCCGGCTCACACGACGGGATGGGACTTGATGGTGAGACTATGATAACCAAGGAAAACCGCTTGCTTGACCCGGCCTCTGATGGCATCGGCGGCGCGGGAACTCCGCCGGTCATTACTGCCACCCGCCAGGACGGGGACGGGGATCAGCCGCCGATCCCGGCTCTCCTGCCTATCATGCCGGTTCGCGGTCTCGTGCTCTTTCCCGGCACGACCATCCCGTTGCATGTCCAGCGGCCGGCCTCGCTCAAGCTGCTCGATGAGTCGTTGTCCCAGAGCAAGGTCATCGGGTTTGTCACGCAGACCAACGACAAGGACAATCCCGCTCCGGAGGACCTTTACAAGGTCGGCACCGCCGCCACCGTGCTCAAATTACTCCGGCAACAGGACGGCTCTGCGGTGATCGCCGTTCAGGCCCTCCGTCGTATCGCCATTCGCAGAGTCACGCAATCCCAGCCTTACATCCGCGCCGAAGTGGAGGTGCTGGAAAGCCTGCCGCCACCGCACCAGGACAAGGAGTGGGACGCAGCCGTCAAGAATTTGCGCGAAACGGCGCTCCAACTGCTGGAATTGACGCCCGACGCCACCGACCAGGCGCGTGCGCTTGTGCGGTCGATGGAGGATCCGGGCCGGCTCGCGGATGTGCTCGCCGCAAACCTGAACCTCGAGGTGCCGCAAAAGCAATACATCCTGGAAGAACTCGATGTCGTGAAGCGCGTCCGGAGCGTGCAGTTGCGCGTTTCCAGCCAGCTCGAAATCGCCCAACTCCAACAGAAGCTTCAACAGGATGTGGCGTCCCAATTCACCGACGCGCAACGCCGCGCCTATCTCCGCGAACAAATCAAAGCCATCCAACGCGAATTGGGTGAGGAACCCGAGGGGCCCGATGAACAGATCGAGCAGCTCCGCAAACGACTTGAGGAAAGCCAGGCACCCAAGGAAATCATGGACCAGGCGGAACGCGAGCTCAGGCGGTTGCGCTCCATCCCGCCGGCCAGCCCGGAATTCTCGGTGATTAACAATTATCTCGAAACCCTCGCCGAACTGCCCTGGAACAAGCAAAGCGAGGACAATCTCGACCTGGACCAGGCGCAGCGGGTTCTCGATCGCGATCACTATGATCTGGAAAAAGTGAAGCGGCGGCTCATCGAATATCTCGCCGTGCGCAAATTGAATCCGAGCGGCCGCGGTCCCATTCTCTGTTTTCTCGGCCCGCCGGGGGTGGGCAAGACGAGTCTCGGCCAATCGATCGCCGACGCCTTGGGCCGCAAATTCTCCCGCATGAGCCTCGGCGGCATCCGTGACGAAGCGGAAATTCGCGGTCATCGCCGGACGTACATCGGTGCCATGCCCGGGCGCATCATCCAGGAATTGCGCCGCGTGGGCACCCGTAATCCGGTGCTCATGCTGGATGAAATCGACAAGCTCGGCATGGACTTTCGCGGCGACCCCGCGAGCGCCCTCCTGGAAGTGCTCGACCCGCGCCAGAACCACACCTTCGTGGATCGCTTCCTCGATGTTCCGTTCGACCTCTCCCAGATCATCTTCATCGCCACGGCCAACTACATGGATCCGGTCCCGCCGGCGTTGCGCGACCGCATGGAAGTCATTGAAATCCCCGGCTACACCGAACGGGAGAAGCTGGAGATTGCGCGCAAGTATCTCGTCAAGCGGCAGCTTGAGGAGAACGGGCTGAAACCCGGGCAATGCCAATGGGAACCCGCCGCGCTGACCACCGTCATCGAGGACTACACCCGCGAAGCGGGGGTGCGCGAGTTGGAACGGCGGATCGGTGCGGTCTGCCGGGCGGTGGCCGCGAAGGTTGCCCGCGGCGAATGCCAGGCGGTGACGGTCACCCCTGAAATGGTTCGTGAACTGCTCGGGCCCGCGCGTTATGTGCGCGAAACCCGGTTGAAGACCAATAACCCCGGCGTGGTCACCGGCTTGGCTTACACGCCGGTGGGCGGCGAAGTGTTGTTCATCGAAGCCACGCGTTATCCCGGCAAGGCCAACATCACGTTGACCGGGCAGATTGGGAATGTGATGCGCGAATCAGCTCAAGCCGCCCTGAGCCTGGTGCGCACCCGGGCGGCGGATTTGGGGATTGATCCCGCTGCTTTCGCAGACAATGACATTCACGTGCATGTTCCCAGCGGTGCCGTCCCCAAGGACGGACCGTCGGCGGGCGTGGCCATGTTCACGGCCATCGCCTCGCTGTTCAGCAACACACCGGTGCGTTCCGACGTCGCCATGACCGGCGAGATCACGTTGCGCGGCCTGGTCCTCCCCATTGGCGGGCTCAAGGAGAAAACCCTCGCCGCCCTGCGGGCGGGGATAGAAAACGTCATCATCCCGCGCCTTAACGAAAAGGATTTGTTCGACCTGCCGGAAGAAGTAAAGCAGAAGCTCCAATTCACGTTGGCCGAAAACGTGGACGAGGTCCTGGCGGCCGCGCTGGAAAGGGATGAACGCGTGGGCCATGATGGCCTGCCTCGAGAATCGAACTTTGCCGAATCAGGGTAAAGAACCCGGCTCAGCCGCGCGACTGCCCGCGAGTTTGGGAGGCCGCTCTTTTTTCTATGTGAACCCTTTTTGAGCGGGGCCACTTTTGCAGCGAGGCCAGCTTGCGCCGACGCCGGGTTTGCAGGATTTCTTGCGCCCGGCTGGTTTGTTGCTGCCTTAACGGATCGGTCAATCCCGCCGTGCCCGGGGTGATCTCAGGGTGATCGCCGCCAAAAACCTCCCGGGCCGCCTCGTTGAGCCGCCCGCCCAGACCTTCGTCACCCTGGTCATAAACTCTTTTCCGCCCGCTCTTCTTCATTCGCGTCCTGATTGGCATAACATCCTCTCTTCAGATTAAATATAGTTCCGCGGACGCCCCCAGTCGCTGCCAATTGTTTTGGGCGGCGGGCTTCCCTCGTCCGGCCCCTGAATTCGCAGGGTTTCTCCCCATGGTAAAAACGTCCGCGGGCAAGCTACCCTCTGAGTATGGGAAGGAACGAGTTTTACTCCTCGGGCTGCTTTTATTTTGGTGCAATCGCCATTCCTTGCAGCTTTGCGGTTGAAACCAAACAGCGGGTGGTGATTCGCTCGACCAACGATGGTGGCGTAAGTTCATTGCCTCTCAAGTACATCTACCTGCTGGGGCAACCCGCTCGCCGGTTGGAGAAAGCTCCGTGGGGCGCCTGGCTGTCGGTTCCAGCCGTGATCCCGGATGCCCGTTCGGATTTCCCAACTGCGGGGTTCAGCCGACCACGAATTGCGTTCTGGAACGACTCGGAGTGCCATGAACCAATCTGAAGCGACTCGGGGGAGCGCAATGTGACGCTTCACCCGCAATTATTTATACAATTTACACAACCAAACCTGCCATCGCGAACTGTGTTTTTGTAGGAGCTCATGTCAAATTTGCCGTTGCCCGAACCTGATACCTTGCCTCAAATTGTTTTGCCCCCAGCTTGCCTCCACCAGCTATTTGAAGCCCAAGCCGCCAAATCTCCTGATCGGGTGGCTTTGGTCTTTGGCCAACAGCAACTCACCTACGGGCAACTCAACGCCCGCGCCGATGCCTGGGTTGCGCAGTTGCGTCGGTTGGGAGTGGGGCCGGAGGTGCTCGTGGGACTTTGCGTGGAGCGTTCTGTGGAGCTGCTCCTGGGCATCCTCGCCATCCTCAAAGCCGGTGGCGCTTATGTGCCCTTGGACCCAGCCCAGCCATCGGAACGGCTGGAGCTTTTGCTGGAGGACGCCAGGCCACCGGTGGTGTTGACGCAGGAAAAACTGATCCATCGCCTGCCGCCCAACAAAGCCCGGGTGATATGCTTGGATTTACCGCCGGAACCGCAGCCCTTGGGGTCCCCATCGGCACCGTGTGATGGCGGTAATCTCGCCTACGTCATTTACACCTCGGGTTCGACCGGAAAACCCAAGGGCGTGCTGGTCACTCACAGTAATCTGACTCGCCTTTTTACCGCCACTCAACCCTGGTTCCATTTCCAGGAGAACGATGTTTGGACCTTGTTCCATTCCTTTGCCTTTGATTTTTCCGTCTGGGAAATCTTCGGCGCCTTGCTCCATGGCGGCCGGTTGGTGATGGTGCCTTACGACATCAGCCGCTCGCCCAAGGGTTTTCATGAGCTGCTGGTGCGCGAACGGGTGACCGTGCTCAACCAGACGCCGTCCGCATTCGGCCCGCTGTTGCAGGCGGACCAGGATTCACCGGGTTCGGAAAAATTGTCGTTGCGGCTCATCATTTTCGGCGGTGAAGCGTTGTCACCGCGCATGCTTAAACCGTGGTTTGACCGTCGCGGTGACCAGTGTCCGCAATTGGTGAACATGTATGGCATCACCGAGACCACCGTGCATGTCACTTACCGACCGCTGACCTCCGCTGATGTCGATCAACCGAGCGTCATCGGTCTCCCCATCCCTGATTTGCAGATCCATCTCCTGAACGAACAATTGCAGCCGGTGACTCCCGGCACTCCCGGCGAGATATGCGTCGGGGGCGCGGGCGTGGCGCGCGGTTACCTGAATAGCCCGAAGCTAACCGCCCAAAAATTCATCACCCATCCGCTTTGCCAGGCAGCGGGGGATCGCCTGTACCGCTCCGGCGACCTCGCCCGCCAATTGCCCAACGGCGACCTTGAATATTTGGGGCGCCTGGACCAACAGGTGAAAATCCGAGGTCATCGGGTTGAGTTGGGGGAGATTGAAGCCGCACTGAAAGGCCATCCGGCGTTGCGCGACGCCGTGGTCCTCTTGCGCGAGGATGTGCCCGGCAGCCCCCGGTTGGTGGGGTATCTGGTTTCGCGGCCCGGGGAACTTCCGGGCGCGAGCGAGTTGCAAACCTTTTTGCGGCAAAAGTTGCCGGACTACATGGTGCCTGCCGCCTTGGTCTGGCTTCCCTCCTTGCCGCTCACGCTTAACGGGAAACTGGACCGGCGGGCACTGCCCGCGCCCGGCAACCTTCGCCCCAGCTTGGACCAACCCGCGGTTGAGCCACGCACTGACCTGGAACGCTTTCTGGCCGGCATCTGGCGCACGGTTCTCAACCTGGATTCCGTGGGCATCCACGATAAATTCTTCGAACTTGGCGGGCATTCCATCCAAGGCGCGGAATTTATCGCCCAGGTTGATCGAAAGCTCGGTGAACGGGTCTTCGTCGTCGCACTCTTTGAGGCGCCCACCATCGCCGGCTTCGCCGAGTATCTCCACCAGCATTACCCTGAGGCGGTCGTCCGCGCCTTCGGCTCAAGCGTGGATCCGCGCACGACCACCGCCCTGGTTCTGGTTGGCAAGGTGGATGCCAAAATGGTTGCCTTCGCCCGGCGTCTGATCAAACCGCTGGCTCCGCGCCCGGCGAGGTCCGAGGATCGATCCGCATCGAAGAACCCCCCGGCGCTTTTCCTGCTCGCACCACCGCGTTCTGGAACCTCCCTGCTGCGCGTGATGCTGGCAGGCCATCCACGCATCTTTGCCGCTTCTGAATTGCACCTGCTTGATTTTGACAACCTACAGGAGCGGAAAGCTGCCTTTTCGGGAAAGTACGGTTTATGGCTCGAAGGGGTTCTGCGCGCGTTGATGGAACTCAAACAATGTGACGCCGTTGAAGCCGCCCGGCTCATGGCTCATTACGAAAGTCGGCAGCTCTCCACACAACAATTCTACGGCGTCCTGCAAGAATTACTCGGCGGCCGAATGTTGGCGGACAAGACACCCGCCTATGCCCTGGACTTGGAAACCTTGCGGCGGGCGGAGACTGGCTTCGAGGGCGCACTCTACCTCCACCTCGTCCGTCACCCTTGCGCCATGGTCCGTTCGTTCGACGAGAACCATCTGGAACAGGTCTATTTCACCTACGAACATCCATTTTCACCCCGGCAGTTGGGCGAGTTATACTGGACGATCGTCCATGAGAACGCCCTTGAATTTTTGCGGGAGATTCCCGCGCGCCGGCAATGCCGAATCCGGTTTGAAGATTTGGTTACTCGGCCCGAAGCCATCATGCGGGAGGTCTGCCGCACGTTTGGCCTGGAATTCCATCCCGACATGATCCGGCCCTACAAAGATCCGCAGCGCAAGATGCTCGACGGCATCCATCCTCAATCCCAATCGATGACCGACCCCAAGTTCCAACAATACCAGGACATTGATCCGCGGGTGGCCCACGAATGCTCAGCAGCCTGCGGCGACAACAGTCTTGGCGAGGTTACCTGGCAATTGGCGCGGGCTTTCGGCTATGGGCCGCCTGGGACCACGCCGGAAAGCCGCACGGCCGCCACCAGTCCGGTTCCTGCCGGCGCAACCGAACGCGCAGTCCGGATGGCCGAGTGGAGTTCTTTGCGGCGGGCGCACCGGAGACAAATTGCGGACACCAGGAGGCCCGATGAGTAGGAGTGACAACCCTCCTCCGCGCGAGGAAATTGCCGTCATCGGGCTGGCGGGACGCTTCCCCGGCGCTGCCAACGTGGATGAATTCTGGCGCAACCTTTGCCAGGGTGTCGAGGCGATCCGATCCTTCACGCCGGAGGAATTGGCCGCCTCGGGAATCGATCCATCGGTGCTCAAGGATCCGGCCTACGTCAATGCGGGCGTCGTTCTGGAGGAGGCGGATGCCTTCGATGCCGCATTCTTCGGTTATCCCCCGCGCGAGGCCGAGTTGATGGAGCCGCAGCACCGTCTCTTTCTCGAATGTGCCTGGACCGCATTGGAACATGCGGGTTATGACTCCGAGGAATATGAAGGTCTGATCGGCGTTTATGGTGGGGTGGCGCGAAACAATTATCTGCTGGATCATCTGCTTCCGCACCACGAACTGCTGGCATCCGTCGGCTTGCACCAACTACTCATTGCTAACGAGAAGGACTTTCCCGCCACCCGCGCTTCCTTCAAGCTCAATCTCCGCGGCCCCAGCCTCAATGTCCAAACCGCCTGTTCCTCTTCCGGCGTGGCCATCCACCTCGCCTGCCAGGGATTGTTGGGCGGCGAATGTGATCTCGCGCTGGCCGGGGCCGCGTGCGTTCGCGTTCCGCTCCTGGGCGGCTATTTTTATAAAGATGGCGGTATCCAATCCCCGGACGGGCGCTGCCGCGCGTTCGACGCTCAGGCGCGCGGAACAGTCATAGGCAGTGGCGTGGCCATGCTGGTGTTGAAGCGGTTGAGCGATGCCCTGCGCGACGGCGATTGCGTCCATGCCGTCATCAAAGGCACCGCGATTAATAATGACGGCGCCGACAAAGTTGGTTTCACCGCTCCGGGTGTGGAGGGCCAGGCGCGGGCGATCGCCGAGGCGCAAGCCATGGCCGGCATTGATGCCGGAACCATCAGCTATGTTGAAGCGCACGGCACCGGAACCTCGCTGGGTGATCCCATCGAAATCGCCGCCTTGACCAGGGCCTTCCGGCGAACAACGAACCGGAAAGGCTTCTGCGCGATTGGTTCGTTGAAGACCAACATCGGCCACCTGGATGCGGGGGCCGGGGTGGCGGGCGTCGTCAAAGCTGTGTTGGCGCTGCGGCACGGGCAACTGCCCGCCAGTTTGAACTTCGAAAAGCCGAATCCGGAGATTGATTTTGCCAACAGCCCATTCTACGTGAATACGAAGCTGGTTGAATGGAGTTCCGGTGATACCCCGCGCCGGGCCGGGGTCAGTTCCTTCGGCCTGGGCGGCACCAATGCCCACATCATTCTGGAGGAAGCCCCGCCGGCCCCACCTCCGAGCCCATCCCGCGCGGGTCAGTTGTTGGTGCTCTCGGCCAAAACCAGTTCCGCGCTCGACCAGGCCGCTGCACGGTTGGCCGCCCATTTCGATCAAAATCCGGAAGCAAACCTCGCTGACGCGGCCTATACCCTGCACGTCGGCCGTCGTCACTTCAACCACCGCCGGTTCCTGGTTTGCCGGGACGCCCGTGAGGCCGCCGGCGAACTGAAAGCGCCTGCCTCCAAGCGCGTTTTGTCGAAGCTATCCGAGCGCCGCGATCCGCCCGTGACCTTCATGTTCCCCGGCCAGGGCGCACAACAGCTCAACATGGGGTTGGAATTGTTCCAGGCCGAGCCGGTTTTCCGCAAACAGATTGACGCCTGTGCTGATATTCTCAAACCGCATCTCGGCCTGGATTTGCGCGAGGCGCTCTATCCTGCGCACGCCGATGAAGCGGCCCGGCAGCGCATCAATCAAACCGAGTTTGCGCAGCCGGGGATTTTTGCCTTCGAATTTGCCCTGGCTCACCTGTGGATGGAGTGGGGGATTCAACCCCGCAGCCTCATCGGCCACAGCGTGGGCGAATACGTGGCCGCGTGTCTCGCCGGAGTTTTTTCACTTGCGGACATTTTGGGGCTGCTGGCCCGGCGCGGACGGTTGATGCAGGACCTGCCGGCCGGCGCGATGCTCGCCGTGTCGCTGACGGCCGAGGAAGCCCAGCCGCTGCTCGGCCCGGAGCTTTCCTTGGCGGCGATCAACGGCAAGTCCAACTGCGTGGTGGCCGGGCCGCACGAAGCCATGGCCGGATTGGAGCGCCGGCTGGCGGAAAAGCGCATCGCTTGTCGCCACCTGCCGACCTCTCATGCCTTCCATTCCGCCATGGTGGATCCTGTAGTGGAACCGTTCCTGCAGGAAGTTAAAAAAATTCAGTTGAATCCCCCGCGGATCCCTTTCATTTCGTCCACCACCGGCGCGTGGATTGCGGCTTCGCAAGCGGTTGATCCCGCATACTGGGCACGTCATCTGCGCGAGACCGTGCGATTCCATGACGGTCTGCAAACGTTGCTCAAGGAGCCGCATGGTATCTTGTTGGAAATTGGCCCTGGCGAACTGCTCAGCCCGTTGGCCCGCCGGCTATGTCGCGAGCTTCCTGGAAGCACTGTGCTTGCTTCCTTGGCGCAAGGCTCGGGTGAACGTGGCGCTGTGGATTCCATTTTGCAGGCTTTGGGAAAACTTTGGCTGGAAGGGGTGAAGATCGATTGGAACGGATTTCACCGTTCCGAACACAGGCGTCGAGTTTCACTGCCGACCTATCCCTTCGAGCGCAAGCGCTTTTGGATCGACCCGCCAGCTCGTCACCGTTCCCCGGTCGCGGAGGAAGTTGCAAGCGCCGTTGACGGCAGGGTCACTATCCCGCCGGCAAACATCGCTCCGGTCGTCAGCTCGAGCGGGCAGGGGAACGGCCCTGTCGCGAATGGCGAGGAGCGCAACGGTGGTTCGGTTTCCAACCGCAAGACGACGATCGTGAGCGGGCTCCGGGAGGTGCTCCACAATTTGAGCGGTATCGAGTCCGAATCCATTGCCGCCGACGCAAGCTTCCTCTCGCTGGGTTTGGATTCCTTGTTCCTGACGCAAGCGGGACTCGCGTTTCAAAAGAAGTTCGAGGTTCCTATCACCTTGCGGCATTTGCTGGAAGAGCATCCGTCCATGCAAGCACTGGCGGATTACATTGCCGCGAAACTGCCGCCGGAAAAGTTGGCTGCGCCGGAACCCGCACCGGCAGTCATTCCCGGGTCCCGTCTGATGCCCGCCGACAGCCCTGCGCCAGCGGATTATCGGCTGGCCATGGAGGACCTGCTTCAGCAGCAGATACAGTTCATGTCCCAACAATTGGCTTTGCTGCGGGGAGTGCCGCCGGCTGCAACAAACGGGCGGATTATGGAGGTGCAAGCTACTTCACCCTCCCAGCCAAAGCCACCGGGCAAAGGCAAGGAGAGCCGATCCTTCGGGCCCTTCAAGCCGATCGACAAAGCGGCGGCACAGGAATTAGATGCCCGGCAACAGCAGGCGCTGGCGGGGTTGATTGAACGCTACACCCGGCGCACACGGGAATCCCGCCGGTTGACGCAAATCCACCGGCCGCACTTCGCCGATCCGCGCACCGTCTCCGGCTTCCGCTTGTTGTGGAAGGAAATGGTTTATCCCATTGTGGCGAACCTCGCCGCCGGTTCCAAACTCTGGGATGTGGATGGCAACGAGTATGTAGACTTCACCATGGGCTTTGGCATTCATCTCTTTGGCCACTCGCCCGACTTCGTCACCCAAGCGGTCACCGACCAACTTGGGCAGGGCATCCCGATCGGACCGCAATCACCCCTCGCTGGTGAAGTCGCCGCCGCCCTTTGTCAGTTCAGCGGTCAGGATCGCGCGACGTTTTGCAACACCGGTTCCGAAGCCGTGCTGGCGGCTTTGCGTGCCGCCCGCACTGTCACCGGTCGCCATCGGATCGCGCTTTTTTCCGGATCCTATCATGGCATCAATGATGAGGTATTGGTGCGGGCACAAATGGTTGATGGCATGCAACGCCTGCTGCCGGTGGCTCCGGGCGTCACGCCCAACATGATCGAGAACGCCCTGGTGCTTGAGTACGGCAATCCTCAATCGCTGGACATCATTCAGGCTCACGCGCATGAACTCGCCGCAGTCCTGGTCGAGCCGGTTCAAAGCCGCCGGCCCGATTTGCAACCGCGGGAGTTCCTTCACCGGTTGCGCGAGTTGACCACTCGCGGCGGCATTGCCCTGGTCTTCGATGAGGTCATCACCGGTTTGCGGCTCCATCCGGGCGGGGCGCAGGTGTGGTATGACGTGCGGGCGGACCTGGTCACCTACGGTAAAGTGCTCGGGGGGGGGCTGCCCATGGGCGCGGTGGCGGGCAAGGCGAGGTTTATGGATGCCTTTGACGGCGGCGGTTGGGATTACGGTGACAACTCGCTGCCCGGTGCCGGGGTTACGTTCTTTGCCGGGACATTTGTGCGCCATCCGCTGGCCTTGCGGGCGGCAACCGCGGTGCTGCATCACTTGCAGCAAGGCGGGCCGCAGCTTCAACAGGGGCTAAACGAGCGCTCATCCCAGCTTGCCCGGGCGCTTAACGATGGCTTCAGTGAACTCGGCTTCCCGATGCGCGCCCTTAACTGCGGTTCAATGTTTCACTTCATTTATGATGAGGAACCGCCCTTGGGAAATTTGCTTTTCTTTTTTCTGCGCGAGAAGGGCGTTCATATTTGGGAAAACCGCCCCTGCTTTTTGTCCACCGCTCACTCCGATGAAGATATCGATCACCTGATCCGGGCTTTCCGCGAGAGTGTGATGGCGATGCAAGCGGGCGGCTTCCTGCCGGGAAAATCCGCCGTTTCGGCCTCTCCGACGGCCAGCGAATCGGTGCCGCAGGAACCGGGAGCACACCGCATTCCGTTGACGCCGGCCCAGCTGGAAATCTGGTTGGAAGCGCAGAAAGGAGATCGTGCCTCCTGCCGCTACAACGAATCGATCTCGCTTCATCTGCAAGGCCCGTTCAACCTGTCCGCCATGCGCGAGGCTGTTCAAATCTTGGTGGATCGCCATGAGGCATTGCGCGCCGTTTTCAGCCCGCAGGGAGATTATCAAGAAATCATGCCGCAGTTGCCGCTGGAGATTCCTTGGCATGATCTTGCGATGATGGAACCCAACCAGCGCGCGAGCCAGGTACGCGAACTGCAACTCCGCGAAGGTCAAATCCCGCTCGATCTGGCGCATGGCCCTCTGGCGCGCGGCCTGATTATCCGGTTGGGGGAAGCGGAACATCTGGTGGTGCTCACCTTCCATCATATTGTGTGCGACGGTTGGTCGGTGGGCATCCTCATGCGTGACCTGGGTGAAATCTACACGGCCGCCGATCGTAAAACCCCACCGTCGCTTCCTCCGGTCACCCGGTTCAGAGAGTATGTTGCGTGGCAGGCCGGTCCCGCTCAAACGTCCGAGACTGCCCGCTCTGAAGCCTACTGGTTGCAACACCTGTCTAATTCGTTATCCATGTTGGAATTGCCCGCCGATCGTGTGCGTCCCGCAGTCAAAGCTTACCACGGCTTGCGGTTGGTATCCCCGCTGGCACCCGCGCTTTACCAGGGGCTGAAGCGGCTGAGCGCCAAGCTGAATGCCACGCTTTTCACCACCTTGCTCGCGGGCTTTGAGGTTTTGGTACATCGCCTGACGGGTCAGAGCGGTGTGTTGATCGGCATTCCCGTTTCGGGCCAGGCGCTGATGGATGGTCATGGGTTGGTTGGTCACTGCACCCACCTGCTGCCGTTGCGGAGCGAATTCGAGGGCGGGATGTCATTCACGGATTTTTTGGCTCAGACCCGGCGCGAGGTGATGAATGCGTCGGATCACCAGCAGTGCACCCTCGGCACCCTGGTACAGAGGTTGAACCTGCTCCGCGATCCCAGCCGCACCCCGCTGGTGCCGGTAACCTTCAATTTAGATCGGGTGACGAACCCGGTGAATTTTGCCGGTTTAACCGTGGACCTTTCGACCAATCCCAAATGCTTTCTCAATTTCGACCTGAGCCTTAACATCCGTGACAGCGGCGAAGAAATGCAACTGGAGTGCGATTTTGACACCGAGCTTTTTCACGTGGAAACCATCCAGCGGTGGCTGGGCCATTACATAACCTTGCTCGCGGCGTTGGTGGCTGATCCGGCGCAACCGGTTGGCGAACTGCCGCTGCTGACATCGGCCGAGCGCGAGCAGATCCTCGTCGATTGGAACCGGACGGAAACGGATTATCCCGCCAGGACCATCGCCGAGTTGTTTGAAGAACAAGCCGCACAGAGGCCCGACGCGATTGCGGTGGTCTTCGGCCACCGGGAGTTGACGTATGGCGAACTCAACGCGCACGCCAACCAGCTTGCGCATTATTTAAAGACCCTCGGTGTGGACCCGGACAAACTTGTCGGGCTTTGCATGGAACGTTCTGTTGAAATGGTCGTTGCGTTGCTGGGTATCCTCAAGGCGGGCGGAGCTTACGTCGCGCTCGATGTGAGCATTCCGACGGAACGAATGCGGTCCATCCTCGAGGATGCGCAACCTTGCGTCATCCTGACGCAATCGAAGTTGCAGAAAGCAACCATTGAAACCGCCTGGGCGTCATCGGATAAAGGGGCGGCGGCTCCGGTGGTGGTCTGCCTGGAGAAGGATGCCCGAGCCATCGGCCGGAAGCGCAGTTCAAATCCGGAGGGTGTGGCGAGTCCCGAAAATCTTGCCTATGTCTGTTTTACCTCCGGTTCCACCGGCCAGCCCAAAGGTGTGTGCATTCCTCATCACGGCGTGGTGCGTCTGGTCAGGCAGACGAATTACATCTCGATCTCCCCGTCCGATGTCTTCCTTCAGTTCGCGCCGATTTCTTTTGATGCCTCCACCTTCGAAATTTGGGGTGCTTTGTTGAATGGGGCGCGCCTGGTGGTGTTCCCGCCGCAATTGTTGTCCTTGGCCGAACTGGGTTCGGTCATTCGCAAACATCACGTCTCGGTGCTCTGGTTGACGGCGGGTTTGTTCCACCAGATGGTGGAGGAGCAGTTGGACAGTTTGAAAGGCGTGCGCAAATTGCTGGCGGGCGGCGATGTTCTCTCCGTAACGCATGTGCGGAAGGCATTGGCAAGCCTGGGTGAAGGCCATTTGATCAACGGCTATGGACCGACGGAGAACACGACCTTCACCTGCTGCCATGCGATCACCCAAGCCTCGGTCGACCGGCATTCGATTCCCATCGGCCGACCGGTTGCCAACTCGCAATGTTTCATTCTCGATCGCAACGGGCAGCCCGTCCCCATCGGAGTTTGTGGCGAACTCTTCACCGGCGGCGACGGTTTGGCGCGCGGCTACTTGAATGACCCGGACCTGACGGCCGGCAGGTTCGTTCCTAATCCCGCCCGGCCCGGAACCTTGCTTTATGCCACGGGCGACCTCACGCGCTACCTTCCGGATGGGAACATCGAGTTTCTGGGGCGCGCCGACGGGTTGGTGAAGATCCGAGGATTCCGCATCGAACTCAACGAGATCGACTCGGCGCTCCAGGAACACCCGGGTGTCCGTGAGTGCGTGGCGGCGGTCCGCGAGGATGTTCCCGGAGAAAAGCGATTGATCGCCTATTTCACCGCGAGCCGGCAAACGCTTCCCACGAGCATGGATTTGCGGGATTTCCTCGCCAAAAAGCTGCCGGACTACATGGTGCCATCGCTCTTTGTGCCCTTGAAGTCAATCCCGCTCACAGATAATGGCAAGGTGGATCGTCGTGCGCTGCCCGCGCCGGATGGCGAGCGGTCGGAATTGGAAAAAGATTACCTGCCGCCCCGGGACCCCGTTGAAACGCAATTGGTTGGCTTATGGGAAGCGTTGTTGGGCACCCGGCCCATCGGGGTGCGCGATCGTTTTTTTGACCTGGGCGGCGATTCACTGCTGGCCATCCGGTTGTTCTCCCAGATTGAGAAGAGCTTCGATCGGCGGATCCCTTACACCGCACTCTTTCAGGCGCCAACCATCGAGTACCTCGCTAATCTGGTGCGCAGAAGGGAAACGTCGTCACCGCGTTCCTTGCTCGCAGCCCTCCAGGAAAAGGGTTCGAAGCCGCCGCTCTTCCTCGTCCACGGGGCCGGTGGCGGTATGCTCTGGGGCTACGCCAACCTGGCGATGCACCTGAGCCCGGACCAGCCGGTCTACGGTATCGAATCGCGCGCCATGCACGGCCAGAAGGAATTTGAAAAGCTCGAAGACATGGCCGCCCATTACATCGCCGAGCTGCGCGCACGGCAACCGGCCGGTCCGTATTTCCTGGGTGGCTATTGTTTCGGTGGCGACATTGCTTATGAGATGGCCCGGCAACTTTGCCATCAGCGGGAGCGCGTGGCATTGCTGGCCTTGTTCGAGGCGAGCCCCGTCAAAGGCACTTATGAGCGGGCCCGCTGGTGGCATCCGCGGTTCCCTTTCGATTTTGCGCAGAACCTTTATTATTGGTTTCAGTACCTCGGCCGATTGGAGCCCGAAACCCGGCGCAGCATTGTCCGACGTCGAATCCGAACCAGCCTCCGGGACTTTGTTCAGGACTTGCGGCGTTCCCCGGCTCAGCCTGATCCCGTGAATCTGGACAGCGTGGTGGACGTTGCCCAAATTCCCGAGAGCGAACTCCTCTTGTGGCGGGCTCATCTGCACGCCCTGAAAGGGCACACCTCGCTG
The DNA here is from genome assembly GCA_028293465.1 of Pedosphaera sp. GTDB lineage: Bacteria > Verrucomicrobiota > Verrucomicrobiia > Limisphaerales > Pedosphaeraceae > JAQGOT01. The sequence continues at coordinate 17,074 of JAQGOT010000144.1, forward strand.
CCGTATCCGGGGCGCGTCACCCTCCTTCGCACCCGGCGACAACCCTTTTGGTGCTCATTCGATCCCGCTTATGGCTGGCGCGAACTGGCCGGTGGCGGCGTGAGCGTGCGCATCATCCCGGGCGCGCATGAAAGCATCTTCATGGAACCCAATGTGCGAGCCACAGCCGCGGAGTTGCAAAGCTGTCTCGATGAGGCGCAAACCCCATCGACAGGGGCCTGAACGAGCCCTCCGTGTCACGCCTTCACCCCGGTAGCAATGGGCGTCAGAAAAAGGTGGGTCGTTACCCACTTTGTTTTGCGTCGCCTTGGAATGAGCTTGTGTGGAAGAACACCGGTCACGGGTTGGGCAAAAAAAGTTGTGGACCATCATTCGGACCGGGCCTTGCATGATGGCAATGCCCGGTTCTATTTTATCCTTGGGGGCAGGATTACCCGCCGCCCACCCCCAATGCCGGTTCAATAAAAAGGTCTTTATGCAATACGATCATTTTGTGGGACAAGTCCAGCATCGGGCGCGGCTCGCCTCCGGTGGCGAGGCTGTGCATGCGATCCGAACCACCCTGGAAACTCTCGCCGAACGCCTGACGGCGGAGGAAGCGCATGACCTGGCTTCGCAACTGCCGACGGAGATCGGGGTGTATCTTCGGCGTCCGCCCGGAACTCCGGGCGAGCGGCTGTCGTTGGACGATTTTTTTCACCATGTGAGCGAACGGGAAGGGAAGGCCCTGCCCGTGTCCGTCTTTCACGCGCGCGTCGTTATCGAAGTGGTCCGGGAGGCGGTTTCACCCGGCGAGATCGCGGATGTGCTGGCGCAATTGCCGGCCGAGTACAGGCCGTTGTTTGAGGCGGGCAGCCAGGGTCCCCTGATGCACAAGGACTGAATCGCGACCGTAGGCCTGGCCGCGAAAATGTGGGCTGGAGGAAGGGAACTGAACGATGCCGATGGCGAATTTATTTCAAGATCGAACGGAAGCGGGACAACTGCTGGCGAGGCGCCTGCAACAGCTTGCCGACCGGCCGGATGTGCTGGTCCTGGCCTTGCCGCGGGGTGGGGTGCCCGCGGCCTTTGAAGTCGCGCGGGAATTGCGCGCGGGGCTGGATGTTTTCCTCGTGCGCAAGCTGGGCGTGCCCGGCCACGAGGAATTGGCCATGGGCGCGATCGCCTCCGGGGGTGTCCTGGTGCTCAACGAGCGGGTGTTGCGCATGCTTGAAATTTCAGACCAGGTGGTGAACGCGGCGGCCGAAAAGGAAGGTCTTGAACTCCAGCGGCGCGAAAAAGCATACCGCGGGGATCAAGCGCCCGTGGATGCGCGGGGGCGCATCGTGGTTCTGGTCGATGACGGGCTCGCGACGGGCGCTTCCATGCGGGCGGCGGTGGCGGCGGTGCGGCAGCAGGATCCGGCGGGGATCATCGTGGCGGTGCCGGTTGCCGCCGCGGAGACGTGTCATGACCTGGAATCTGAGGTGGAGCAGGTCATCTGCCTGGAAACCCCAGATCCGTTCTACGCCGTCGGTTTGTACTATCGCCACTTCGCGCAGGTCACCGACGAGGAGGTTCGGGATCTGCTGCGCCAGGCTGCGGAGGACTGGCCAGCCCCGACTGCCGATTTGCGGCGGGGGCCGAATGGGGCTTAAGTTTTAATAGGAGGCGCATCATGCCTGCTATTAATGAAATGTCGCTGGTGGAGGTGGTGAGAGCAGCGGCCCGGCCGCTGACCGGGGCGGCTTCTGATTACGATCCCGTGCTGGAGTTGATTGGTGATGCGCGTTTTGTTCTGCTCGGGGAAGCCTCGCATGGCTCGCATGAGTTTTATCGGGCACGGGCGGACATCACCAAACGGTTGATCCGGGAGAAGGGATTTGCGGCCATGGCGGTGGAAGCGGATTGGCCGGACGCCTATCAGGTGAACCGCTATATCCGCGCGGCCGACGAGGACGAGGAGTCGATTGATGCGCTCGGTGATTTCAAGCGCTTCCCCACCTGGATGTGGCGGAATGCCGATGTGCTGGACCTGGTCGGGTGGCTGCGCGAGCACAACGACGGCCTGCCGCCTGAAGCTTCCAGATTCGGCTTCTATGGGCTGGATCTCTACAGCCTGAACGCCTCCATGGGAGCGGTGCTGCATTATCTCGACCGCGTGGATCCCGAGGCCGCCAAGCGCGCCCGCCATCGTTATTCCTGCTTTGAGGATTTCGGCGAGAATGCCCAGGCGTACGGCTTTGCGGCGCGGTTTGACCTGAATCGTTCCTGCGAACAGGAAGTTGTCAGCCAGCTCGTCGAAATGCGCCGACGGGCTGCGGAATATGCGCGGCGCAATGGAGACCTGGCTGCGGAGGAGTTCTTTTACGCGGAGCAGAACGCGCGGTTGGTCAAGAATGCCGAGGAATATTACCGCTCCATGTTCCAAGGGCACATTGAATCCTGGAACTTGCGCGACCGACACATGGTGGAAACCATCAATGCGCTGGAGACCCACCTGCGGGGGACGGTGCCCCGCCCCAAAATCGTGGTCTGGGCGCACAACTCGCATCTCGGCGATGCTCGCGCCACGCAGATGAGCCAGCGCGGAGAATGGAATGTGGGCCAACTCACCCGCGAACAGCATGGCCATGACGCCGTGCTCATCGGCTTTACCACCTATCGCGGAACGGTGACGGCGGCTTCCGACTGGGACGAACCAGCCGAGCGCAAGCAAGTCCGTGCGGCCTTGCAGGGGAGTTACGAGCTGTTATTCCACGAGGCGGGCATCCCCCGGTTTTTCCTCCCGCTTCGCGACCACCACGCAGCGCACGAAGGGTTGCGCACTCCGCATCTGGAGCGGGCCATCGGTGTGGTTTACCGTCCAGAAACGGAGCGCCTCAGCCATTATTTTCACGCGTCGTTGTCCGACCAATTCGACGCCGTTTTGCACTTCGACCAAACCCGCGCGGTGGAACCGCTCGAGACCACCGCGCAATGGCAGGCGGGTGAACCGGCGGATGACACGTATCCGTTCGGGGTCTAGCTCGAGCGACGGCTCCAGAAGAATCCCGCCAGCGCCCCCACGGCAAAGGCCACGCCGATGGTTTGATACGGATGGCTGCGAACCACTTTATCCGCCGCCTTGGCCCCTTGGATCGCTTTCTTCTGCACTTGCGCGTAGGTGTCCTTCGCCGAATCCAGGGCCACGGCGAGGCGTTCCCGCGCCGCCACCATTTTTTCTCCGGCGATGTCCGCGGTGGCGGTGAGCAATGCGCGCGCATCACCGGCCAGATTGTCCATGTTTTCTTGAATCCCGTTTGTGTGCTTGTTCATTTTAGTTTGTGGTTGAGGTTGAGTTGTGTTGCGTTGATAAAACGTGTGGTGCGGGCTGGCGCGCCGTGTCCTGCCCGCGTGACGATGCCCTCGCGTCAGCCGACCCGCCGGCCTTGGATAAGCCGAACAAGAACGACGACGACCGCAATGACAAGGAGGATGTGGATGAAGCCTCCCATGGTGTACGAAGAGACCAGCCCCAGCAACCAGAAGAGGATGAGAACAATTGCGATGGTTTCGAGCATAACATAATTGGGTTAAGGGTTGTTGCGTTGTTCTTTTTTTTGTGTGATCCGTTTTGTGCCTCGCCTGCGATCATGGCATTAATGTGACCGGCGCAGGCTGCCGGTCAGTCCTACCACCACGCTCAGCACGCCAACCAGCAACAACCAGATCGCCTTATCCGTCGGCGCGCCGGTGAAAAAACGCGAGAAGTCCGATCCGATGGAATCCGAGGCGTTCATCCCGAAGAGGATGAGCAGGATCCCGACGGCCAACATTGCGATACCCATTGGTTTGTTCATGGTTTGTCCGTTGTTAGGTTTGTTTCTTCGCCGGGTTCCTTGTTGCTTAAACCATGCCACGTGCGATGCCCCGTTTGGCGGCGCTTTTGGGAAAGTGCGGTTGCAATTTGCCAGAAAGCCAAACCGCGCCCTTGCAACTTGCAAGAATCGTTCCCGGGCGCTGCGAGTCGCCTATTTGGCGGCTTCTGCGCCGGTGTTCACAAGGAACTCCGCACGGAG
>JAQGOT010000364.1 GCA_028293465.1 Pedosphaera sp.
CCGAAATGGTGGCGGAGAATTCCCCTGCTTCGGGTCCGAGCAAAGTGGTGGGTGCTTATGCGCTGACCTCGGCAAACGATTTCCAACAACGCGACCCGCAGGACTGTCGTCTGCTCGGTTCCAACGATGGTGGAAAAACCTGGACCACCCTGGACCAGCGCTCGGGCGAGATTTTTTCGGAGCGCCACCAGCGCCGGATATTTGAACTGGCCATTACGAATGCCTTCAACGCTTACCGTTTGCAGATTGACCGCGTGCGCAAACCGGAATCCGCGAATTCGGTTCAGCTCGCGGAGATTGAGTTGATGGGCAGGTCGCCGGAGGACACGAGCCCCACACCGATTTACCTGGACAAGATCACCGTGCAGGGCGACAACCCGCCGCTGGAGTCGGTTGACCATGCCTTTGACGGCCAGGTGGAAACCAAATGGCTGGATGCGCCAAAAGGCAGAGCCACCTGTGCTTCGTGGGTTCAGTGGCAATACGAGGCTCCGTCCAATGCGGTCGTTACAAGCTTTGCCAGGTTGCATGATTTGCGGGTGCGGGCGAAGGAAGGTTATCCGGTCCGGCTGGAGGCCGTGGTCGCCGGAAAAATTGCCGGCAGCAGCCGCGTGGAAATGCTGGATGACTCCGGGTTCCTGGACATGGATGGTCCTCCGGAATTATTTCAGCTCGTGCCCGGCCAGCATGTGTTGGTGGAGGGCGTCACCATCTGGAATGACGGGAGGGTGGGCATCGGCCATGGCCGGGTTCAAGTGCGCACTCCGGCTGCCGCCATCTCTCCGGCGCATTTCTCGCTGGAACAGCCGCTTGCCAAAGGAGCTGATTTCCTGTGGGCGGAAACCGAAGGCACAATCCAGTTCAAGCAGCAGATTGGAGGGCAGGTTTTTTTTGATTTGCAGGATGGCAATGACAGCATGAGCGTCTCGATGCCCGAGGTGGGTGTGGCGAGGACATTGCCGGACTTCGGACGGTGGGTGCGGGTGACCGGCATTTGCCGGGGCGGTTTCAATGACCAGGGAGTCTGGGTGGCCGCGTCACTGCGGGCGACAAGCGTTGAGGAATCACCCATGACAGAAAAGAAATCAGGCGGCGAATCTTCCGTCCGGTTGGGGACGTTCCAAAACACCGGGCCAAATGCCGCAGGCATTACCAAGATCGCGCAGATCCGCCAGATGAGCCTGGCGGAATGGAGGCGTCGCCCCACGGTTACCATCCGTGGCGTGGTCACGAGTTTGATCGGGGTTTATTTACAGGATGATTCAGCGGGGGTACAGGTGGTGGTCAAGACCGCTGACAGCAGCAAATTGGTGGGCCTGGGAGAATATGTGGAGATCACAGGCCCGGTGGGGGTCAGCGACGCCGCCACGCCGCTCATCACCGCCGACAAGGTCGTTTGCATCGGTCGCGGCAAGCTGCCCCACCCGCAACATCCTCCCTGGGGGCAACTGGCCAGCGGCCGGACGGATTCGCAGTGGGTCGAGATGGATGGCGTGGTGCAGGCCACCGACGGTGCGCATCTGTTGTTGAGTTGTGATGGACGGCCGGTGACGGCAAGTTTTGGTGCCGCCGCCGCCTCAGCGGTCAACCAGCTCGTGGATGCTGCGGTGCGGATCCGCGGTGTGGGCATCGCCTCGCTGGATGACTGGGGGCGGATGCAGGGGGTGCATCTGTTGAGTCCGTCCCTGGAATATTTGGAGGTGGAACAGGCGCCGACGGTGCCGTTTTCCCAACCCGTCCAGCCCATTGCCGACATCATGAAGGTAAGCGGGCCGGTTGACCCTTCCCATCGGATTCGTGTGGAAGGCGTGTTGACGTTGCAGGATGGCCAGAAGCTTTTCCTTCAGGACGACACCGGTTCAGTCATGGCCATTTACAAGCAGGATGTGGTGCTGGATTCAATTTTTGGACGTTCCCAATGGTCGTTTTGGCGCACGTCCGGTTCGAAGGAGCCCAGCCGTAACACCCCGCATTTCTCTCCGGGCGACCGCTTGGAAGTGGTGGGCTTTCGCGACACGCACGGTTATTCGCCGGTGTTGACGGAAGTCCTGGCGCGAAAGATTGGCACCGGCCAGATGAAAATTGAGGAACTTAAAACCGACAGCTTCACCGATTGGAAACGGGACTCGACGCTCGTGCGGATTGACGGCGAATTGACCGGGCAACAGCTCATGGGATCGCACCTCGTTTTGCAAGTCGTTTCATATGGTCGCACGCTGCAAGTGTTCCTGCCGGCAAACATCCGGCAGGCGCTGGACATCATGCCGGGATCCCGCCTGCGCCTGGCCGGAGTCTGGCAAATGGATCCCGTGCAGTATTCTGAACTCGGCCGCAGCGTGGGTGGCATTCGGCTGTTGCCGCGTTCGCTGGATGATGTGGTGGTGTTGTCGCGCCCATCCTGGTGGACCGTGCGACACGCCTTGACGGTCATTGGCGGCCTGACTTTTGTGCTGCTGGCCGCATCCGTCTGGATCACGCAACTACGCCGCAAAGTTGAGCAGCGGACCACGCAATTGGCCGGGGAAATCCATCTCCGCGAGCAGGTCGAGCAGCAGCGCGTCCTGGAAGCGGAGCGGACACGCATCGCGCGCGACCTGCACGATGACCTGGGCGCGGCGTTGACCCAGATCCGGTTTTTGAGCGCGGTGGAAAGCCGCGATGAAGCCGTGCCGGAAGAAACCCGAAACCAGTTGCGCGAGGTGTCGGAGAAATCGCACCAGTTGGTGACGTCGCTGGATGAAATCGTCTGGGCGATCAATCCGGCAAATGACTTGTTGCCCAAGCTGATCCACTATTTGTGCCATGTGGCGGAAGAATTTTTTCGCCCGACGTCGATCCGCTGTCGGATGGAGGTGGACGAATCGTTGCCGGAGGTGCCGTTGACTTCCGAAGTTCGCCACAACCTTTTCCTTGCCGTGCGCGAAGCCATGAATAATATTGCCAAACATTCCCAAGCCACCGAAGTTTGGTTCCGAATCCAAAAACAGGAAAACAACATGGCCATCACCCTAGAGGACAATGGCCGCGGTTTTGTGGCGACGGACGCGGCCGTAGGGGAAGGCTTGCAGAACATGCGTCGCCGGGTTGAGGAAATCGGCGGCCAGTTTGAATGTGAATCCAAAACGGGACAAGGAACGACCTGCCGCATCCGCCTCCGGTTTGACGCAACGGTCCGGCACAACCAGCCCGTTTGACACTTTATTGAACCATGATCAGCGTTGGCATTGTTGAAGATAACCGCGATTTTCGAAACACGCTTTCCCGCTACCTGAACGATGCCCCGGGATTCAAATGCGTCGCCGCGTGCGGTTCCGCCGAGGAGGCGCTGAAAGTAATGCCGAAGATTTCCCCGGAAGTGGTGCTCATGGACATTCATTTGCCGAGCATGTCCGGCATGGCCTGCACGCGGCGGCTCAAGGACATCTGCCCCACCACGCAGATTTTGATCCTCACCGTGTATGAAGACAATGAACGGATTTTTGGCGCGCTGAAAGCCGGGGCCAGCGGCTATTTGCTGAAGCGCGCCGATCCGGCGGACATCCTGCGCGCGATCCAGGAGGTCAAACAAGGTGGTGCGCCCATGAGCAGTCAGGTCGCCCGTCAGGTCGTGCATTCCTTCCGCGAAGCGACGCAGGACGCGCGCAAGGTCGAAACCCTTTCCGAGCGCGAGGAGGAAATCCTGGAGCAGCTTTCCAAGGGTTATTCCACCAAGGAAATCGCCGATCGCACTTCCGTCAGCGTCAACACCGTGCGCACGCATCTCCAGCACATTTACGAGAAACTTCATGTGCGTTCCCGCACCGAGGCGGTGTTAAAATACCTGCAATAAAGGGCATTATTGCCGGCTTCCGGCAACTCCGGCGGTCACTTTATGGCCAGGTTGGCCCGGCTTAAAATCATCCGTTTGCATGATGCAATCCGCTTGACGGTTCCTCCATTCTAAACATGAATCAACCATGGTAGCCCGTGCAAAAAAACCGGTCTCTTCGTCGTCCAACCACGACGGCTTGACTGATGCTGCCATGATTTGCGAAACGAAAGTGTCCGGTCCCTAAACCATACTCAACCCGTCACGCCATGAAGCCCGTCAAAACATTTGGAAACATTCTTTTCACAGCATTTTCGGTTGCCGCCGCGCTGGCGCTGCCGGGTTCGGCGTCGGCGGCCCCCAAATTTTGGGCCGGACCTGCGGGCACCGGATCCGCTCCGACAAGCGGAACCTGGGACACGGCCACGGCCAATTGGTCCACGACTGCCGGTGGGGCGGCCGGCACCACCTTCGCAGCCAGTGACGCGCCCAATTTTGCCGGGGTGGATGGAATATTCATCAAGTGCTCCACGCTGACATCGGGAATCATAACCAACAGCAATTCTTACACGTTCACCAATGATGTTCCGGCGGTCGTCAGCACGCCCAGCGGCAACTTCCTGTTCATTGCCACCGGCAAGACGATGACGATCGGCAGGAATGTCACGCTGGGGTTCAATACCACCAGCGGTGGCAGCATTAATGGCGGGGTAAATGCTGCGTTCGCGGGCACATTGATCGTTGATAATGGCGGCATCGTCCAGCAGACCGCCAATCAGCCGTTTACCATCGATGGCAACGGCACAACGGTCAGGGTGTTAACGGGCGGCTTGTATCAGGATACTGGAAATGGCAGCAATTTCCGCATCACGGGCTCTGCCGGGTCGTCCGCGACTTTGAGCATTGAAGGTGGAACGGTTTATGACGCGCTCATCCCGTTTTTGGTCGGCAATACGACCACCACCACGGGCACGGTGGCGATGACGAGCGGGGTGCTGATTGTGACCAACACCCCGATTACGCTCGGTGCCAACAATTCAGCCACTTGCGTTGCCACCAACAATTTGAATGGCGGCACGGAGATTGTGCAGCAGATTAAGACCGCCGGCGCTTCGGCTGTTTCCGTTTTTAACTTCAACGGTGGCACGCTCAAAGCGGGCAGCAGCACCTTGGCCGCCACGTTCATGAATGGGTTGACGACGGCAAATGTCCGCGATGGTGGCGCGGTGATCGATCATAACGGCCATAACATCAACATTGGCCAGGCGCTGCTTCACAGCGCGATTGGCGGGGATGCCGCGACGGACGGCGGTTTGGTCGTGACCAATTCAAACGCAACCGGCGCCGGTTCACTCACGCTGACCAACGCGAACACCTACACCGGTTCCACGGTGGTCAGGGGCGGGGCCAAACTCGTGACCACCACGCGGAGTACCGGTGCGGGGGCGTATTCCGTGGCGGATGCCGGGTTGCTCGAAGTGCAGGTCGCGGCGGCGGGACAATCGCTCACCAGCAGCAGTCTTACGCTGGGAACCTCTGGCAGCGTGACAAATAATTTCACCTTGGGCGCGAACGGCAGCACCACCATTCCGGCGGTGGTGGTCAACGGCGCTTTGAATTTGAACGGAACCGTGAGCGTGACGGTGACGGGCAGCGGCCTGACGGGTCCCGGCACTTACCTTTTGATGAGCTACGGTTCATTGAGCAGCTCCGGAAGTTTTGTGGCGGGGTCGCTGCCGTCGGTTGCCGGCTTTGTGGGCAGCATCACCAACGACACGACCGCCAAAAAACTGAAGCTCGTTTACATCGCCGCCCCGCAGGCCGTCAAGTGGGCGGTCGGCAATGGCAATTGGGACACCTCGACGTTGAACTGGCAGTTGCTCCCCGGCAGCAGTGCCACCAATTATGTGGAAGGTTCGCTTTCTGTCCTGGATGACAGTGCCACCGGCACCAGTCCGATCACAGTGACGCTCACGGGCGACCGTTCGCCGTCGAGCATCAGCAACAACGCCACCAAGACCTACATCATCGCCGGCGGCTCCGCCGTCACGGGCAGCGCGACGCTCACGAAAAACGGCAGCGGCACGCTGGTGGTCGATAACAGCGCGGCGAATAATTTTTCAGCGGTCGCGATCAACAACGGGACTTTACAACTCGGCAACAATGACGCCAACGGCAACCTTGGCAGCACCACAATCACGAACAGCGGCGGCACGCTGGCTTTGGCTCGCACGGACAGCTTTACCTTGAACAACGTTCTTTCCGGCCCGGGCGCGGTCGCGCAGATCGGCAGCGGCAATGTCACGCTCGGTGTGGCGAACACGCATTCTGGTTTGACCGTCATCAACAATGGGGTGCTGACGCTCGGAAATGCGGCGGCCGTGCAAAGCAGCACGGTGAGCAACAATGTGGCGAATGGATTCGCCTTTGCCAGCGGCGTTACGGCGGCAACTTTGGGCGGGTTGGCGGGCGCGGGGGACATCTCCGCCATCAACGCCGATTCCGCGGTGGTCGCACTCACCGTCGGCGGCAACAATCAGCCCACAACCTTTGGCGGCAGCATCAGCGGTGGTGGAAACTTTTTGAAAACGGGCACCGGCACGACGACCCTTACCGGCAACTCGACCCTTGGCAATGTCCAGACCACCGGAGCCGGCCCGCTCATCATTGCCAACGGCAACTCGCTGCTGTCCGCCCTGCAACTCATCGCCGATAATTCCGTGGTGCAGATCACGGGCGGTTCCGTGACCGTATTTTCCGACAGCCGCATCAACGGCTCGAACTGCACCTACAACGTCAGCGGCGGCGTGCTGAACCCGCCCAAGATGACCGTGGGGGCGCAGGGCACCA
>JAQGOT010000186.1 GCA_028293465.1 Pedosphaera sp.
TTCGCCGCCGGCACGAACATGATCCTGACCACGAACTATGTGGGCGGTTTCCCCATCATCACCCTCAGCACGGCACCCACCACGAACGTTTTTGGCACCAACATCCAAGGCACGATCCCGTTGGCAAACTTGCCCGCCATACCCGAGAGCTCCGTCACCAGCCTTATCACCGACCTTGGTTTGAAAGCTCCGCTGGCAAGCCCAACCTTCACCGGCGTCATCAACGGCAACGGTTCGGGTTTGACCGGCATTCCTGAGAGCAGCGTCACGAGTTTGGTTTCCGACCTTGCGTTGAAAGCGGCCACATCAGCAACGGTCCTTAAGGCGAACAATGGAAGTGATTTTGCCAGCCTTTCATCGACAGCATCTAATGTTGGAGTTCGCAATATCCCAACCACAGGAACCGATTGGACAGAAATGGCTGGCTCCACTCCGGCTTACACAGGTCAGCTTGCGCTTACCCATAATCACTATTTGATTCGCGCCACTGGCACCAGTGCTGGAAACTGGAGCGGGTATTTCAACTTCTTTGATACGTGTTCTTTTGGAGACCCGACGCACATGACCGCTGGATTTGGTGATGAACATCGTTTCTGGGTGAATGGAACAAGTGCTACTTCGGACCCAAATACCAATGCATTATTTGGGGATAATGTGATCGGGTTAAAAAACCAACGCAGCAAAAACTTTTCAGCGATGCGTTGGAGCATGTCTGATTCAGACGGAGGCGGGGAAAGAGGCGCTATCGGATATGGCAATTCACAAACGCCATTTTACAACCAAAACAACTACTTAGAGGATTACTCCAACGCTAGTGGATTTTACTTTGCCAGCAGAGGTTTCATCAATGGAGGCTTGCAAAAAACGACCGGGCATTTTGTCTGGTATAACGGGGCAAGCGGCACGAACGACACCACCGCCACCAAGGTTTTTGACGTGGACACCAGCGGAAACGTTGTGGCTTCCGGCTCCCTGACAGTGTCGGGATATGTCCATACTGGAATTTTCACAAATCTATCAGGTGGCGCGTCAATATCCTTCCCAGCTTTGGAAGTGCTGGTTGTTACGAATAGTTCAGGTTTCAACACGGTGACACTACCCGACCCGGCGGCTAATCCAGGTTTGGTGAGGACCTTGAAGAATATGGATACCCGAGCAAGTGCGCTTCAGGTAAACATTGCAAACAGCGGCCTCTTTGGTGATGCGGATTTGCCGGGGGAATTGAACTTCAACTACTTCGTGTTCACGAACCGCAACGCCTACACGTTTCAGGTCATCAGCGGGAAATGGTATGCGATTGCAAAGTATTAATGAGCCTTCTTTTTCACAAACCAAAATTTGCGCTGGCCTTTCTTCGTGATGCCAGTGTTCTTGATCGGCCAGTCGTAGAAATGTTCGCCGCCGTTGCAGCGCGCATCGGTCACGCGCTCAAACTCCATGCCCTCTTCTGTCAGGGTGCGCTCAACAAATGCAGGGGACGGGCTGCAACCCTCACCATTAAGAGCATGGTCCTTCCAGTAGGCTTTCTCTTTCACCGGGCGCACAAAATTGGGGTCGTCGGAATCGCAGCATTCTGTCTCCAGCATCATGTATTGGCAGGCGCGACAGGAGTTGCGGAGCGAAGCCTCGGGATTGCCCAAGTGATAGAGCAAGCCGAAGTGAATGATGATGTCGGCTTTGTCTGCGGTCGGGGGAAGCGGATCGTTCAAATCCCACTGGAGAACCCGCATGGAAGGGTATCGGCGTTGAATCTCAGTCACGTTCTCCTTGCGTCCCTCGATGAAAGTCACCTTCGCGCCAAGCTGGTGGAAGAAACGGCCAATATCACCGTAGCCCGCGCCAAGCTCGATGATCGTTTTCCCGTCAAAGAAGTCCGCGCTGTAATGCTTCAGGATGGATTTGATCCGGTTCTGTTGCCAGGTCTCATAATCGCCAGCGGCACTAAACCAACCATGCCCGCCGCCGAAGGTTTCTTTCAGAATGAACTGAATCCAAGTTTTAATGCCGAGACCCATATTGGACTACTTTACCGACCCGCGAACCGTGCGCAATCGGAAAGACAACCGCTGTAAAACCCATGGCCGACTTTAAAATCAACATCACCACCGGCTTTGACGGCTCCGGGGCCAAGGAAGCGACCACGTCGCTCCAGCAGCTCGGCGCTCAGACCACGAGCACGGCCTCGGCGGGTGCTGATCTCGCGGACAAAAGCAAAAAGGTTGAGCAGGGTTTGACCGAGCAGGCGGGTTCATCGGAGAAGGCGCACGTCAGCCACAAGGCGCTGCACAAGATCATGCATTTGATCGGCTCGCAGACCGCTCCCGAACTGGGTCATGCGCTGAACGCTTCCTTCTATGGTCCCATCGGCGGGGTGTTGGCGCTCGGCGCGGCGGTGGAATTTCTCATCGGCAAAGCCGAGGTTGCCAATGAGAAAATTGCAGAGCAGGCCGCCATCGTGCATGAGGCTTGGGAAAAAGCGCTGACGGATTCCAGCATGCGCTCCCACGACCTGGAGGATGGCTTGACCCGCGCCGGCAAGCCGGCGGATGAACTCACCGCCAAGTTCACCGCCGCCCACCAGGTGTTGGAGGCGCAGATCAAGGCGCACAAGGAAATCCTCGCCGCCATGGAGCGCGAGGCGATGGCGGCGGCCGGCAATAATGAGGCAGCGAAAGCCGCCATCAGGGACCGTTTCGACGCCACCAACAAGGAATACGACAAAGCCACAGAGCGGCTCAGAATCCAAAAGGAAGCCACAGAGGTGAACCGCCGCCAGCAGCGGCAATCAGGCTTGGAGGATAAAGCAACGGCTTCGAGCGCTGATGTGAACGCAGCGGAGAATGACCCAGCCCTGATCGCGGCCCGCCAGGCGCTGGCAGGCAAGGATCGGAAGAATCTCACCAATGGGATTCTGAGCGAGGAGCAGATTGAGCAACTCAAACACTCCCTGGAGGAATCGCAAAAAGAAACCGGTCTGGAGCCCGCCGAAAAACGCGCCATCATCGGCGGGTTGATGCAGACCATTAGTCAGGCCGAAAAAGCCCGCGCCGCCTTGGAAGCGTTCGATAAAAACACGGAGACTGTTACCGAGCACACGGAGACCATTCGCCGCCTCAAGAAAGCCCAGGAAGAGGCGGCGACGGCGGCAATCGAGAATCGCAACGCCATCACCGGGGGGCGTGACAAACTCAAAACGGATCGCGGGGTTTATAACAGCGGCGAGGCGGGCGAGGAAATCACCAAAGCCATCGGCCTGACGCAACGCGCCAACGCCGGCGGCAAACTCAACCCGAGCGAGGAAGTGTTCGTGCGGAACATCGTCACCATGATCGCCGGTCAACAGGTGTCGCTCAAACAAGCCGAGCAAATGTTCACCTTCGCCTCCAAGAATCAGAGTTCCCTGAATGTGTTCATTGAGCGTCTGTTCAGGGTGCTGGAAAGCATGCCCAATGTGAGCGCCCACGAGGCCCGCCTCGCCGCCTTGGAAAAGAAATTCCAAGCGCTCAGCGCCGCCAAATCCTTTGGGGGAGGCCAATGAACACCCTCACCCTCGAATACGGCGGCACGGAGAAGTTCCTCGCGGATTGGGGCTACGGGCCGCCGCAACTGACGCTGCTCAGCCAGGCTCCGTCCACCATGACCTTTCCCAAGGTCAACGGCGATCCCATTGCCGACGCCGACGTGCCGTATGCCGGCCAGGTGATCATCCGTTGGAATCGCCTGCCTGATTTCAGCGGTGGCACGGTGATTTTTCGCGGGCGCCGCACGGATTACAACGGCTTTGCCAAGCCCGGCAGCCCGTCCACGGTGATGGTCATCTCCGATCCGTGGTGGGATCTCCAGCAGATCACTTTCCAGCATTACTGGAAGGCGTGGAACGGCAGCGCGCTGGCCAACTTCTATTACTCCCGCATCAACCTCTTCCAGGACATCAGCGCCGGGCCCGGTGCGCCGTGGGCCTACCTGGACATCAGCCAGCAGATCAGCCAGATCATCACCTTTGCCCACACCACCTGCGGCGCCAACCTGCAGCTCGGCACGGTGGATCCGGAATGGCAGATGCCGCTGTATCCGGTGAAGGCCATCACTTGCGCCGATGCCATGCTGATCTGCCTGCGTCCGGTGGGCAACGCGGTCACGTTCTTTGATTACACGACGGACCCGCCCACGCTGCATTGCCTGCAACGCCCGAGTTGCACCGCCGTCACGCTCCCTTACGCCGGCACGGATGGGAACGGCCGCGCCCACGAGTCCAGCGAGATCAAGCCGCTGGAGAACCTGCAAATGGGCGCTGACCAGGATGTGGTCATTCAATACCAGAAGAGTCTCACGGTGGACGGCGTCAGCAAAACCATCCTGATCAACGACGTTTGGCCCCTCGGCGGGGACGGCCTGAACCTCGGCTCCATCGTGGTCCCCATTGACCTGGCCGCCAGCACCATCACGAACACCAAAGCCAAGGTCACCAGCGCCGCCATCGATCCCACCACGACCGCGTTTTGGAGCAAGAAAGTGCCGCCGCTCGCCGATGCCAAGGTGGCCAGCCTGGCGCTGGTCAGCACGCACGTGAACAACGGCACCAGCGACGTGGCCGCCGGCGTATCGATCAAGGATGAAGCCGGGGCCTACGTGTCGCTGTCGGACTTCGCCTATGAGCTGGTGGACGGCGCGGTTGCGCCCTGGATGAAGCTGGGCAGCGGCGCCGCGGTGGACAGTGTGGCGGTCACCATCACCGCGCATATGAGCTATGACGTGAAGTCGGTGGCCGGCGGTTCCTTCAATCATCAAAAATTTGAAGACCAGCCGCACTCCGTCCGGATCAAGCTCACCAACTCGCCCACCGCCACCTACGAGACCATGACGAGTTACACGGAAGGGGATCCGGTTCCGGCCGGTTTGGCGCAGCATCTGCACGAGTCCATGGAGGAATTGCAATGGGAAGGCCAGCACGTCATCAAGGAAAAGAAAATCTACGCCATCATCACCCCCGGCAACGTGCTGAACCTCTCCGGCGGCCGCACCGAATGGGCCACCATGAAGGCCGTGATCACGAGCGTGGAAATCGATTTCTTCGCGGGGCGCACCACCGTGAGCATCGGACCCGAAAAGCACCTCGGCGCCCCTGAGTTGGTCGAGCGCCTGCAAATCTGGCGCTACCGCCAACTCTACACCAACCTCAACGTCCGCAACTCCGGCGAGCCCCTGTCATGAGCACCCAATTAGGCGAAACCCTTCCCCGCGAAAACAGCGGCACCGGCGACGGCGCCAAGAGCCTGTTGACGGTGGCCACCGTGCCGGACGGCAGCGGTAATAGCATCATCATCCAAATGGATGCCACCGCGAAACGGTTGCTCATCCGCAAGGTGAATGCCTCGGGAGTTCAAGTGACCGGTTCGGCGGAAATCATCGCTGATCTGGACGATCTGACCGGCACGAACAAGGAAGCCTATTTTCAACTCTTCA
>JAQGOT010000370.1 GCA_028293465.1 Pedosphaera sp.
AATCGTCGTTTTTTTGCCGCAATTGGTTGATTTTTTCAGGCAATTCAGGATTTGAGGTGGAGCCGCCGCGCACCCAGCCAGGCCGCGGGTGAGTCTTGATTGTTTTGGGAAGGCTAAGTGCCACCAAGCCCGGAAGTTCAGAAGTGGAGGTCCAGAATTTGATCAAGCGTCCTTTGCTGACCTTTTTGCGAAATCCTGCAAGCCTCTCGCGTGCCTCCGGTTCGATATCGGACTTCCCGACAGGGATCAAATCTGGCTGGCCATGAAGGAACGAAATTACAGGAATCCCTCTGGAAACTGCATAATCGTATTCCTTCTCTGTGTAGCTGATTCCTTCGGCTGTGGTCGAACCGTATCGTCCACCGATGACAAGGATGTAATAATCGCAATCATCGATTACTTTCCGGATAAAAGCCCATTGCTCCTCATCGGCTGCTGGGAACAACTCCATTCCTGCCGGAATACAATCCATCTGCATGAGAGTTTGAATCACTTCGCGACGTTCCTCAATGAGGTCGGTGAAGGTGGAGCTGACGAAGACCTGATGACGTTTGCCCATATGTGAACGGGTTCGCTTAATTACGTTTTGCCTTCGACGTTTTGCTCCGACGGGCCTCCATGATCGATTCTGGCCGAGTCCAAGTGCAAAACTCTTCGGCACCGTGTTTCATCACAATCGCCGCCACGCCTGCGGCCAGGATTGGGATTCCAATCCGCCAATTTTGAAACGTGGCAGCCGCAGCGGAGGCGAAATAACCCTCGTTAAACACCTTCGGGGATCTCTGAGACCAAAGCTTGAAAAGGGCGCTGGTTGGGTCGCAAAACGTTTTCCACCCTACCCGCTTTAACACCGTGAAGGCACGTTTGCCAACGTAATGCGCCTGCGAGGCATGTCCTGGTGCGGGCAGGAGCTTGCGGTCCGGTATTGTTAATTGTAATATTGCGTCTTGTCGGACTTCGCGGAGAAGTTGAAACGCCCTGTAGGGTATGGAGCGCCCAAGCAATTCGTAGATTTCATGCTCTGGTTGCTGCACGATCTTTATACTCTCAGAGTGGATCGAGTCAGGCTTCAACAGCCCTTCCTCGGCACCGATCAAGAGCTCCGTCAAAACGGCTTCTTCCTCAATTCTTTCAATGATGCGCTGTTGGAGAAATTGACGCGTATCCGGTGATTGAATTTTATTCAATTCCTTGAGCACACGCCTTAGCAACGCCTTGGCCTTCGCGATTTTTTTTTGCCGAAGCAAGCAAATGCCAAGAAAAAAGGACGCCTCGACGTAAAGTCTAGTGTCCTTGCCCGCCTTTTGGAGAATCCCCCCAAATCCTGACTCTGCAATGATCGGCTGGTTCGCATCCAAAAGTGTTTCGAAATACCAAAGTTTGCACTCCAATAAGCGGTGGTGGTCTCCATACGGTTTCAGGAGAGCTTTTATCTTATTCATCGCGTCCTCCGCCCGGAGAAGGTTGCCCACTTTTGCAGCATCCTTCAATTGGAGTTCCAGTGGACGCAGTTGCTTCAGGTCTTCGGGTCGAATTGATTCACTCATTGGCAGCCCAGGTTAGATTGTGTTGGGCATTTGAAACCGACGGTCGGGCTGAGAAAAACGAGATTAACCCCGGCATCGGGAAAGAGTTCTTCATCACGCAGCCAATTGAGGCTGTCGCTGGATGGCACCTTGTTCATCGGGCTTCATTTAACAAACGCTTGGGTGCAGTGCGAGGAGAAAATGGAGGCGTGGCTGGCGATGATCACTTCGCCGGACAGGCGGCGGCGTGAACTGGGCATTTCGCAGTTGACCGGCCGAGGAATTGACCACAAAAGCAATCGCCTTTTTCCGATCCGATGTGAATGAACCGGATTGACTGGATTGGCGAAAAGTTCAGAATTTCGCAATGCAATCCGCCAGAGACATTCTCGCTTGGTTACAGGCAGTTCTTAATAATTGGGCTGGCTATAGCACTGGCGGCCTCGTGGTCGCCGTCATTGGATTTTGGCAAGTGTGCGCGGATAAGCCAATGCTGCGAGGAACTGGGTTAGCTCTTTCTGGGCTCTTCCTAATAATGGCATCCTTCAAGGCGTGGAAGGAGTTGTTGGACAAAAATCGGGAACTCCACCTAAATTTTCAGACTCTATCATCTAAAGCGGAGCAGGAAGCCACAAAATCGGAACGGCAAAAGTTGATCAATGATGCGCTCGGGTTATATCTTCGGGATATTGAAAGTCGAATACTCCATCTTAAATTGATGGAGTCTTATAAATTTGATGATGCAGCTATGGAGAAAAACCTTTCTGAGTGGACAGAACGATTTTCGGAGATCAAAAATTTCCTCCAACAGAACCTTTCCGAGGCCGAAGCAGCATATTTTGAGAGCACAAGTGATATGAAAAGGACTCCGGTGCCCAACGAGGATGGTTTGCTGGTTCAACGTAGGATTAACCACCAGCGGGTTCTTGACAACATGACCCACCGTTCCTCAAGGCTACAGTTTATTATACAAAAGAGGATGTAAATTCGCAGGAGCACATCCCCGCGCCCGGCATTTAAATACTGAGTGCCCCGCATAAAATTCCAAAACCTTCAGCCCACTCCCCATCACACCGGCGAATAAATCACGTCCCACTGCTGCTCATCATAACGGTAAATCTCCCGCCCGCTCCACCCCTGAAAATGCCGTTCGATGTCAGCCGCTCCAAAACCGTTCCGCGCCAGCGCCGACAAATTAAATTCCACGATCACCACCGGCCGGCAACGGCGGAGGGTGTCCGCCGCCCCGGCCAGCACTTTCGGTTCAAACCCCTCCACATCCAATTTGATCACCGCCACGTCTTTCAGCTCCAATTCATCAATGGCCACCGTGGCACATCCGCCCTCGCCACCCGCCAGCCATCGCGCTCCCAGGTTGCCCGCCTCCACCGTTTGCAGCGCGAATCGTTCGCCGTTCCCTAATGCCAGGCAGTGACAATCGCTGCCGATGTTATGTTGCAGACACAGAAAAGCATCGGGGTACGGCTCGAACGCCAAAGTCTCGAACCCGCGCTGATTGAACCACGGCGTCGTGTCGCCGATGAAAGCGCCAATGTCCAGGGCAATGCCCCTCCTCCCGTCCAACTCCGGCAGCTCGGCAAACGTGTCGTCCCAGTTCAGTCGTCCCTTTTTCAAAATCTCGCACCGGATTGAATCATCCTGCCGCAGCGTCCAGATGCCGCCGGGCGTGACTTCCACGAATTGGGGGGGTGTATTCATGGAATGCCGAACCTCCTTGGGTCGATGCCGCGCGCCACAAAGAACGCCTTGGCCAATCCCAGGTTGTGCAACTGCGATTTGAGCGTGTACCGGTGTTTCGGGTTTTCCCAGTAGGAACCGTGCCGCTCGTGGCAGATCACGTCCCGAATCCGCGTCCCGTTCTCCGCCCCGTTCGTCTCGTCAATCAACTGCCGCAACACCGGGTCGTACGCCTCGTTGCCGATCAGCATGTCCGGCATGTCCTCGCGGTACGCCCGCCACCAGATCACCCGGAACGCTTTCAAGTCGCTGCCGGCATAGTCCAGCCCCTTCGCATAATCCGCGTCCGGGATGGGGCTCTCCACTCGGTGATGAAAATCACGCCGGTAACAGTAGCACGCGTCCACCGTTTGCAACGCCTCCGCGATCTTCGCGCAGCAATCGGAACGCACCATGATGTCCGCGTTCGTATAGACCAAAATGTCCTCGTCCCGGCACCCCTGGCAACCCGCGTCAAACAGGTCGCGGAGGTAAGGGAAGCTCCGGCCCTTCTCCTGCCACAAACGCGGCAAATCGGCATCCGCCACCGGGCATTCCTTCCACGGTTGGCGCGGCCAGGTGGCTTGGGCGATGCGCTGCCGCCGCGCCGTGTCCGGGTCGCTCGGCGCATAAGCCGTGTAAACGTGGTGAATCATATTGCCAGCACTCCTCCTCCCCCGCCCTCCGACGACAGGGTCGGTCCACCCTCGCCCCGTGAGGAACGAACGGGGAGCAGGGCTGGGGGAGAGGGGTAACCAATATTTCGAAATTCTTCCATCCCCGGTTTGGAATTCGCTCCGCTCCCCGCCCACGTTTCCAGCACGCGCACCACCTCGCCCATGCGTCCCTTCACCTCCTCATCGCGGTATTTGATTTCCAAAACGCAATTCCCCTTCGGCACGCTCGCCGACCAATCCGCCCGCGTGTAGGCGATGTACGGCACCGCGCTCCCCGCCGCCAGGTGCAGCGTCGCCGTGTCAATCGTGATCAGCCCCGCCGCCGCGTCGAACAACCCCAGCAGATCGTAAATCCGCTGCGCCTTCAGCCGGCCAATGTCCACGATGTTGAACTGCTGTTGAAACCGGTTCACCGCCCGCATCACCTCCGGCACCCACGCAAAGGGGCTGGAGTGGCCCGTAAAATTCACCAGCAACAACGGCTTGTTCTGCCGGCTATGCACCGATTCCCGCAAGAGGCGCTCGCGTCCCCAATCGCGCAGATCAAAAACGAGGGGCAGCCTCCGCATTTCCTCCGCCGTGAATCCCGCTCGCTCCCACATGCTGGTCATGAAGTTGGGCCAACGCTCCACGTTGATGCCCCACTCATGGCCGTGACACTGCAACACCGTCCCTCCGCGGTGTTGCTGGTCGAGCAGGTTGTCCTTCGGCGGCTCGTGCCACCATTGCGGGATGATCGCGCCGCCAAACTGTTCCTCGGCCAGCCGCCGCGCCTCGGGGATGCCCTGCCACCAATGCCAATGCACGGGAAACGGCTTCGCGTAACTGATGCCGTCAAACACACTCGCGTATTCCGTGGACACCATCACGATTGGCTTGTGCCCCGTGCGGTCGTAAATCGCCTTGAACGCCGGGAACAGCAGGATCAAATCTCCAAAGCGCCCCAGTTGAATGAAGCACGGGGCTTGCTTCGAAGGGATCATCCAGCACGCGTCCTTCATCGCTCTGCTTTCATCTCCGCCAGGATCCAGCAACGCGCCTCCAGCTTGCCCTTCACCTCGTCGCTCAAGTGCGCCGCGATGTGATGGAGCGGGACATGCACCTTCAACCTGAGCGGGCAACCGCACGCCTCGCACACGTTCAACCTGGCATCGAACGGCGTGCTTAAACTCAAATCGCTGCGGATGGAAAGTTGCTGGCGGATCAGCGCAGCCACCGGCTCCGTGAACCACGCCGTCCAGTCGCCTTTGGCATTTTGCGGACACCCGGCACAAATTTCTCCGCGCCGGTCCGATTGCTCGTTCGGCACCGGCACCGCCCCGTCACCGAGCCAGTCCCGCAATACGCCCGCGCCCGAAACCGCCCGCTTAACGCCGCCCCCCGCAGCTTCGGCAACTCGCCGCAGCCCGCGAGGGGCCAACCGGTTTGGGGGTGCGCCTCCGCCCTCGCTGGTGATGTAACTGTCCGCGCCCGGGATGCTCAACATGCGCAGCGCATTTTGCTCATCCACCTCTGCGCGGATCGCGGCCAAATCCGTCGTGAGGTTGAAACGCGGGTTGCTCGCCCGCCGCGCCCGCACTTGCTCGCACAGTTGCTCAAAATCCCAGGTCTGGATCGCCTCCGGGGAAATGGCCGGATCCACGAATTGGAATCCGTTCACCGGGCACTGGGTTCTCGACTTGAGCCGCACCATTTTTCGGTGCGTAAGTCCGCGGCAAAAAAATGTCAAACCGGAAAATTTGGGTTTGACAGCCCGCGCCAAAAAACTTACGCACCGAAAAAGTGAATGTTCAACTGCCCATCAATGTCCCTCCTGCCTTCGCTGGCGGATCTGAACAATTCACCGGGAGGGACGCCAATTTCCCGCCGCCCTCGTGTGAGGGCGGAGTGACGGAAAAACCCGCCCGGCGGTTCCCGTCGGATCTGTCATCCAGGGCGGGATATTTTTCCACTTTCGGAGTCCCCCACCCTCCGAAACCGCTCCCGGTAAATCCCGGTTCGCCGGGTTCGGGAGTGCGTTATTTTGTTGGCGGCAACGCGGCCGGGGTGATTCTCCCCAGTCTCGCACCCATCGGTCTGGCAATCGCTTCAGTGGCATGCACCCCGCTTCCCGAACTTACTGGGTTAAAGTCCTCTGCCACGCCAACAAACCCTTTTCCTGTTCCATCCGTGGATTGCTGCAAGATTGTCTCACCACGGCGGGTTGACGTAGCTGAAATTTCGAGCGTGCGCGTGCGCGGCCTCAAACGGACCCGATACCAAAAACAAACTGATGAGGCGTTGAGAATCAATGACCGCCCGACCGTGTGGCACGGGTAACCGTGCAGGTATTTCGGCCCACGAGACGGCAGCACACCGCGTCTCCGAGCAGCACCCAAGCCGAACCATGCCTCCCTTTGGGGGGAAGCTTTATGCCCATGAACCTCCGCCATCTCTGCCCCTATTGTCAGAAATCAAGAGCCTTCTCCTTCCGCTTTGACGCCGTATTCTGCGAACATTGCGACGTGTGGCTGGAGCCGAAGTGCCGGAACCGCAGGTGCGCGTTCTGCAACGAGCGCCCTGAAAAACCGAGCCATCGCCATGCCGTCTCCATCCCGATCAACTACCTCCGCGATTGACCCAGGCCAAAATCCCCTTTGGGTCACCAAGGGGGATATATAAAAAACGGGGGGCCGCGCTCCGGGGGTGGGGGCCGGGGGTGTGGGGACGGTCTGAGAAAAAAGAGATTCCTTCCCGAAAATTTCCGTCCCTCCCCCTGCCCCATCCCGCCGAACCCTGCCCGATCAACCGCCGAAACCCTGGCCAACCCCGCCAAATAGCAACCGCTACAGCAACCGCCCAGCGGAAACCCTGATTTCATTGGGGTTTATGCATGCCTGCAACGGTTTCAAACAGCGTTGCGCTGTCAAAGCGGCATTATATCGGCCTCCTTCGCCGGCTTCGCCTCGCCCGGCTTCCGCGATCCCGGCAGCGGACGCCCCGACAGGATGCGCTCCTGCTCCGACCATTGCGCCATCGCCCGCGCCAGCCGTTCCAAGTTCAACGGGTCCGTCTCCTTCCCCGCCCGCACAGTCAACCTCTCGATCTGCTCGCGTGCGCTGGTGATGCGTTCGGCCACGTATGCGGCATCATCCAGGCTTGAGCGGGGCCGAGCGCCCGCATTGCTGTCCGCTTGCTCCCTTCGCTTGCGCCTCGCTTCGGCGCTGCGTTGCGCCATCTCACGAGCGTTTGCGGAAGTGAAGCGGAAGCGTTGCGAGTTTTCAGCCATGACAATCCCTCACCTTTGTTTACCAAACAGTCAAGAAAGATTCTACATGGAACGCTCGCCGGAAATCTTCACCCGTTCGGCGCCAGGAATGAAGACCGATGAAAAAAGCTTGCCTTCGCAAAGGGGGTTTGCGTATAACTCGCAACCGAACAAAAACACCATGTAACCCAGCCAAAACAACAACCCACAGGAGATCAAATGCAAACCACCATCCGAACAGAAACAAACGCACCCGCGACCAAGATCCAGGCAACCGAAGCAATCAACACCCTGCGCGACTTCATCGGCCGGGCGCAGCTGTCCGCCATCGCCAACGCCTGCCGCGGGGAGGAGAAACAATTCTTCTTTGACAAGCTCGTCCAAATGGCGGCGCTCATTTCCACCATGCCCAAGACCTACGAGCAGGACGGAAAAGGGGACGCGGCCCTGGTCACGCTGCATTACTTCACCGGGGGATGTGATTGGCACATCATCGAACGCGACATGCTACCCGAGCAAGAGCAGGCGTTTGGCCTGGCCGATCTCGGATACGGCCCCGAACTCGGTTACATCTCAATCACGGAAATCCTGCAAGCCGGCGCAGAACTGGATCTGTACTTCACACCTCGCACTGTTGGCGAAATCATGAAGCAAGCCCAGCGCGGATGATTGCTGACCGTCGCGGACTCGCTCCGTGTGGCGGACAGAGCTTAGGCAGGTTGGCTGCGCCGCATCTGCGCACTTCACAGCCAGCGGGCCGGCTGCTTTACTCTGCGCATGAGCAAGCCAAAGCTGCCACCAGAAGCCCTCGCCTTTTTCGCCAAGCACGGGAGCAAGGGCGGCAAGATCGGCGGCAAAGCCAAAGGACCGACGAAGGCACGAACCAGCGCCCAAGCGCGCAAAGCCGTGAAAGCGCGATGGGCGAAAGCGAAAGCACGAGCCAAAGCCGATCCGAAAAAATAAGAGACAGTTCCTCCGAGCCAAGAAGAAGAGGGATGAGAGCGAAAAAAAACGGTTGCTGCGCGGTTGCTAAAAACGAGACATTTCCTTTCACCTATTCGCCCAAGGTTTCACTCCATTGAAACGGCCTAACATGCAGGAAACCCCTTAAAACATTGAAGAAAACCCACTTTTTAAGTGGAGCCAGTTGTCGGGGTCGAACCGACGACCTACGGTTTACAAAACCG
>JAQGOT010000291.1 GCA_028293465.1 Pedosphaera sp.
TCGCCCGCCCTGCCCCATGGAAATGGGCGGCCGTGGCCGCTCTGCTCGCCATCGCTGCGCTCTCCTTTCCATATGCGGAGGCGTTGCTCCTCAAGCCGCGTCTTTCCAGAAAGCTTTCCAGCGTGAAAGCGGACAAGGGCAGGCTGGCCACGATTGATCGCGAACTCACCTTTCTCCAGTTCTTGAAGGAAAGCCAACCGCCATATCTGGACGCGGTCTCGCTCATTGCCCGCAGCGCGCCGGCCGGCTCGCGAATCGATTCTCTCTCCATGAATCGTCGCGGAGATCTTGCGCTGAAGGGAAGCCTCAAGGATTCGCAGCAAGTCGTCGAGTTCAGATCCAAGCTGATCGCCTCGGGATTCTTCTCAACCGTGGTGGTCGAGGAACAAGCCCCTTCACCCGATGGACAGAAGGTGGTTGTGCGGATCACCGCCCAATGGAAATCAGCCGTCGCCCGGGAATCTGTTCTAATCGACCCGCCCGCCCCGACAGTCGAGAAAGCGAAAGCCGCCGGAAAAGAGCTGACGCCCGGCGCGTCCCCGGCGATGGCGACTTCCACCCCGGCAACACCCACGACACCTCCGCCGCGCAAGGACACCAAGGAATAAACGAATGCCAGCCATGACCGTTCGCGAAAAACGCACCGTCCGCATCGCCGCCGTGGGGATTGCCATCTACCTCGCCCTGTTCTGCGGCGTGCGGAGTTGGAAATATGTCGAGGCGCGGCGCTCCGATTACCGGCGGCTGGTGGCGGAAGCCCAAAGCCTCAAGGAGGAGCTTCGGCCCTACGAAACCAAGATCCTCCTGACGACGAAGCTCATGGAGACTTTTCATCTGGACCCGGCCAAACTTTCCAAGGCGTCGTTGGTGGCGGAGGCAAGCGCCGCCATCCAGAAGGCGGCCTCCAGCGGGGGAATCCAACTGGGCCCCATCCGGGAATCGCCCGCCCGATCTTCCAGCAAGGAACTGGCGTCCATGCAACTGGAAGGCACCGGGCCCATCCCGGCGGTGATGAGCCTTCTCCACCGCCTGCAAAGCCTGGGCTATCCGTTGATCGTCGAGTCGGTCCAGATCAATCCCGACGCCACGAAACCGGGAATGGTCAAGCTGAACCTGACCATCATCATTTTGGATTTTGAACAGTGGAAAACCGAGGAGATGCCCAATGCGTGAGCGTTCCGAACAAGTCTTGAGAATTGCCTGCCTCGTGCTGGGGGCTTTCCTGCTTTATCAAATCGCCATGCTCGGCGTTCGCAAGAATCCGTTGGAAAACCTGAGCATCCCCACCCTGCCCTCGCTGCCCGTTGAGATCGCCGCTCAAACCAGCGGGAAAGGAACGAATTCCCTGCCCCAGGCGGATTCCGCAAGCAAGGGAACAAATGCCGGAGCGCTGCCAGAGTCAGTGAACAAAACCACCAATTCCATCGCCACCCAGACCCCGGCACAAAAGGAAACAAATTCCGTCCCGGCTCAAGATTTGACAAAACAGGAAACCAACTCCGTTCCCCCGCAACCATTGGGAGAGAAGCGAACGAATTCCGTTCCCACGTTGGAAGCAGGAACGAAAGGCACGAACTCGGCCCCGCGTCCCGCGATGGCAAAAAACGGAATGAATCCTCCCCCGCGTTTGGAACCGGGGAAGAAAGGCGCTGACTTGCCGCCGGTAATCCAAGCGCGGGTCGAGCGTATCATCCAGAGTGAAATTCTCGGGGCCATTGTCCGACCGCAGCCCATGGCTCTCCTTGGCATCGCGGGCAGTAATGTATTTCTCCGCGCGCCCAGCGGACAAACCGGCCTGCTCAAGGAAGGCGAAGAGCTGGGCGGAGTTAAACTCCTGCGTATCGGCATCAACCGCGCGTTGGTGGAGCAGGACGGCCAACCGAAGGAATTGACGATTTTTTCAGGTTTCGGCAGCGAAACCCTCCTGCCCAAACAAAAAGAACCACTTAATGAAACCACCACGAAATCCCCATAAAAAGCTTGGTCCAGCCATCAACCTCCTCTGTGGGTGTCTGGCTTCCGGGCTGCTTTTCTGGAACTCAACCAATTTCGCCACCGCTCAAACGACCCCCAAGGTCCCGGAGAAAAAGGATCCGGCGGAACCTCCCAAGAATCCGGCCGAAGCCCCCGGCACCAATGCCCCGGCACCCGTGCTGGAATCGGAATCTGCCTCCAAGCCGACCGCTGCGCCAGAGCCCGCCGGCAAAACTCCGGCGCTGACGATTGAGAAGCTTCCCGCCGCGCCGGGCAAGGATGCTCCACCCAAGACGGGCGCGGAAAAGGCGGCTGCTTCGGATGAAATTCAACTGAGTTTTCAAGGCGCGAACATCGACATGATCGTCCAATGGCTGGGGCAAACGACGGGGAAAACCGTGGTGAAGCATCCCAAAGTGCAGTGCCAGATCACGATCATGGGCTCGAAAAAAGTCACCCAGCGGGAAGCCCTCACGCTGGTTTATCGCGCGCTGTCCCTGGAAGGTTTCACCGCCATCGAAGCCAGCAAATCCATCCTGATCGTGCCAGAGGGTCAGGAACCGAAGATGAGTCCCGAGTTGTTGGGCGCGGCGCACCCGGAGATTCCCGAAGGCAGACAGCGATTGGTCAAAATTTTCCCACTCAAATTCATTCAGGCCAGCGAGCTGAAGGAGAAGGTCAAGGGCTTGCTCTCGGAGAAAGCGACCATCGAAACCGACGACCGCGCCAATCAGATTATTGTGACGGATTACAGTGATATTGTTTCGCTGGTGGGCGAACTGGTCATTGTGCTGGACACGGACAAGCCCCAGGACATGGCCGTGCGCATGATTACGTTGAAAAATGTCAACGCACAGGACCTGGCAAAGGAGATTGGTCCTCTATACCAGAAGCTGAGCGCAAAATCGCCGAAAGAACTTATTGAAGTGTCGGCCAACGATCGGTCCAACTCCTTGATCCTTCTGTCGAGCGAAGCCAATTACCTTGGCATCACGAAACTGATCGCCACGCTCGACACGGAAGACGCGCTGGATAAAGTCCTGCAACCTTTTCCGCTCAAGAACGCCGATGCACAGGATGTATCCAAGCAATTGCAGGACCATTACCAGGATCAGGATAGCTCCCCACGTTTTCCTTATTTCATGTTCAGCTCCTCCGGCCCTGCCAAGAACACAAAAAAAATGAGTGTGATCGCCGACCGCCGGCGCAACACGCTCATCGTCCAAGCTCCCCCGGCAGCGATGGAGAACATCGGCAAGATGATCCAGGCGCTGGACGAGCCGGCGGGCGATGAAAATTTGGCGCCAAGGATTTACCCGCTCAAATATGTGAGTGCCGGCGATATCGAAGATATCCTGAATGAGCTGTTCCTGAAAAAGCAACAATCGCGGAGCTACTGGAATCCATACTCGGGCGAACCTGAACCGACAACCACCGACCGGGATGTCGGGAGGCTCTATGGCAAGGTGCGCATCACCAGCGAACCTTACGCCAACGCGATTATTCTCACCTCAAACTCCGCGGAAAATTTAACTGCCGTGGAGGAAGTCCTCAAACAATTGGATGTTCCCTCGCAAGCGGGTGAAACCACGTTCCGGGTGGGTCTCCGCTTCGCCAAGGCCGCCACGGTCGCCAACAGCATCAACATTCTGTTCGCCAAGGGAGGTTCGCCGCCGCTCCGCCCGATTGCGCAACTGGGTCAACCCGGCATCCCAACCCCTCAACAGCCGTATCAGCAGCAAAGCAGCTTCTCCCAAAGCAACTTCGTCCTGGAAGAGGAAACCAAGGAGGATGGCTACTTTCCCTGGTTGGGTGGACAACCGGAGAACGGCCGCACCTCGGATGGTCGCGCCGCGGTCCGGCCAGTCAGCGACCTGGTTGGCCGGGTTCGCGTGGTAGCGGACCAACGCAGCAATTCACTCCTGATCTCCGCGAATGTCCATGTCTTCCCGCAAGTCTTGAAATTGATCGAGGACCTGGACCAACCCACCGCCCAGGTATTGATCGAGGCCAAAATCGTGGAAGTCTCGAGTGATTTTCTCGATAAACTGGGCGTGCGCTGGTCGCCCGATGGCAAAACCATCTTCACTCAGGACGATCTCGACAACTCCATACTTGGCCATGTCAAAGGCGGCTACACCA
>JAQGOT010000304.1 GCA_028293465.1 Pedosphaera sp.
ACGATCATGCCCTTTTCCAGCCCCAACCCTTCGGCCCCAACCGCCCGCTCCAAAGCCACCCGCACCGAGTCGAAGGCCGCCTGACTCACCCTGACCTGCCCCTTTACCTGGACGGGACTGTTCTTCAGATGATAGCTCAACTCCTCGGCACCCACGTAATAGATCTCGTTGGCTGGCGCGCCGTCATATTCCTCCTGCTTGCGGTAAATCTCCAGGGGGTCGCGTGTCTCGCGGTAGGCGGCGTAGAACTTCCGGGCCATCTTTCGCGCCCGCCAGAGCTGGCGGATTTTGGTGAAGATCACCGTCCAACTGACGAGCGAGACAACCACCAGGACGCCGATGGTGATCTTGCCTTCGATGGTCGCCTTCTGGAAGGCGAATTGCAACGCGCCGCTGGCCAACATGGGAGTGAATGGAATTACATGCATATTTAGTTGGTTGGGTTTATGGGGTCGGGGGTAAAATCACGGTCACGCGGCCGATGGATTTGGCGAGGCGCGGCGCGCGGCCACCTTGCCGCTTTCGAAGCTCATCCTCTTCTTCCTCGTTCTTCTTTGAAGCGGCAACGGTTTTGGCCGGTTCATCGTTTTGCAGGCTTTGACTGGTTGCGCTCGCGGCCGTGCCCTCTGAGAAGCCAACCTGCGACGAAGTCACATTCCCGCTGGTGCTCACATTTTGTGACAACAGCGCCGCGTCAACCGTGCTGCCGCTGGCACTCACGCTGCCGATGCCGATGATCGTGCCCGAAACGGTGCCGCCCGAATTCACATTAACGTTGCCTTGCGCCAGCGCGGTTACATTGACGCTTTGCTGCGCGGAAATGTTGATGTTATCGCGCGCGAAGACCAGGCCGGTGATCTTGCCGCTCGCTTCCAGATTGACCGTGCTGCCGATGATCCCGGATCCGGTGGCGTCAATGTCGCCCTGGTAAATGACATTTCCATTCGCGTCCTTGGTGCCCGCTATCAGCGTCACGGTGGCCGCGCTGCTGTTCACGCCATTGAGCGGCACCTGCACCACGCCGCCGGCACTGGCGATGATGTTGCCGCGGGGCGTTTCGACTAAAATGTTGCCCACCGCATGCCGGGAGGGCGGGAAGGCCGGGTCCAACGACGGCGGGAAGGTCGTCGCCAGAATCCCACTGCCGGGAATCCGGGGATCGTAGGTCAAAATCCGGCGGGTAACCGGATCAACATAGATTTTCTCGACTGACACCGAACCGCCCGCGCCCGTGCCGGCGTCCACGTTTCCTTCCAACGATTTTACCGTGACATTCCCGCCGTCGTAGGCCGCAATGCGGGAACCGTTGATGTTGATGTTGCCCCGGGCAATCACGGTGACCGAGCTTGGGTCCACCGTGAAGATTCCGCGGGCCGCGTTGTCGTTGCCGACGAAATCCCGCGAGCCCGCGTTCACATTCCCATCGGCGACCACGGTGATGTTCCCGCCATTGAGCGAGGAAATAGTGGTGGAAAACATGTCCAGGTTGCCGCCCAGACTCACATTGATGTCCGCGCCGCGGGTGAAATATTTCGCCAGCGCGGCATTTCCCCGCGGACCTTGCGAGACAATCCCGACGGTGGCGCCGAGGTCGAGGTTGTGGGCCGTGAAATTGAATTGACCGCCACCGCCGAGCCGGTAGCCCGTGTCCGGATTATCAGGAATGTCCGCGCTCTGCACCGACAGCTTCGCAAGGTCTGCCGAACTGATGAATTGCGCGGGTTGAACCACTGGATTGCCCGCCGCATCCAGCACGGGCAGGCCATACTGGTCCCATACCCGCACCACCAAGGTCTGCAAGGCCTGCAGTTGGTCGCCATTCAAACGGCCCTGGAAGGTCAGCAGCTTCGTGGTTGGATTGTAGGAAAAGAGGCTGGGCAAACCCGCGAGACCCGCACTCAGCGGCTGATCGAGATGGTCGAACACGGAGAAGTCGGGCGGGGTGGCCTGGAGGAGGCTGGTGAATTCATTCCGATTCACGATATCTCCCGTAACATCGATGCTCGTAACATCGCCCGCATGGAGGTTCTGCCCGTCGAAGCGGCTGTTGATCATGTCGCCGCCCACCTTGACATGGGCAAACTTGGGGGCTCCCAAAAGAATGTTGCTCATGTCGCCGGCGATGTTCAGTTGTATCGGGTCAGAGTCGTTCAGGTGCAATGGGATTGCCGCGTGATCGGCCAGTCCAAAGTCTCCGCTTTGCAGATACTGGGATTTGCCGCTGTCGGACATCACCAGTTGAACGATGGCGCCGGGTTTGGTGCCAGCCAGCGACCCACCCGACGTGGTGGTGATATGCAATTGGCCTTGCGGCGAAGGAAAGAGGGTGACGTCGTTGCCAAGCGAAACGCCGCCCGCACCTGCTTGTATGTAAAGTGAACCGGGATAGATCGGCAGGATGCTCTGCTCGAAATCGTCCGTGTCATA
Source organism: Pedosphaera sp. (assembly GCA_028293465.1). Classification (GTDB taxonomy): domain Bacteria; phylum Verrucomicrobiota; class Verrucomicrobiia; order Limisphaerales; family Pedosphaeraceae; genus JAQGOT01. The sequence continues at coordinate 2,428 of JAQGOT010000304.1, forward strand.
GCGCGGCAAGCTCGAGCCGAGCAATTGCACCGCGTTGCCGGCCACAAGGGTCACTTTGTCGTCCGGCGCATAATCGAAGTGGTACTTGGTGGTCGAGGTGGAGAAGCCGAGATTGTTAAAAATACCGTTCGGGTTCCGCACTTCTTGCAGCAAAATGTTGTTGCCGGCGTTCACCGTCCAGTCACCCTTGACGAGACTAAGCGCGAGCGACCTAACGCTGGTGCCGGCATCGCGCCCGGCGCTGATGATCCCCTCACCGTTGCGCACGACGAAGTGCCCCAACACATCGCGACCCGCGTTCAGGGTGACATTTCCCGCTGCCGCACCGAAGGCCCCGCTCCCGCCATCGGTCTGGATGCCCGCGAGCCCGGACGGCAGATGGCTGATGATATCCTGCCCGGCGGTGATGCTCACGTTGCCGCCATTGCCGGTGCTGATTCCTCCCAAGTCCTGGTCCACCACATAGCCGATGCCATCGGGACGGAAAATAAAACCGTTCGCATGAGTCCCAGTGTTCACATTGCCGGACAGCGCGGTCACCTCGATGCTCCCGCCTCCGAAGGTGCGCACAAAGCCGCTGTTCACGGTGACATCCTTGCCCGCCAGCAGGCTGATCGATCCGTCCTGCGCTTCGAGCGCGCCGGTGCCGGAGAACAGGATGCTGCCGGTTCCGGAAGTGACCTGGTGCGGCGAGCTGAAGTCACGCCCCGCTTCGAGCGTCACCGACCAACCTGACCCCGCGAAAATGCCCGCCCCGCTGCCGATGGTGATGTTGTTGCCGGCTTCCAGGGTAAGATGGCTGCCCGGCCCGGAAATGCCGGTGCTCTGGACCAGATCCCAGGTGGTGCCCGCCGCCAGCGTGATGTTGCGGGTGGCCTGCAAGTCGATTTGCGAAAAGCCGGTGAACGCTGAGTTCACGTTCAAACGCAACGTGCCCGCGCCGTCGTTCGCTCCCACGCTCCCTGAACCCGCGGTGTCGGTGCCGCTGTAGTTGAGAATGATGTCGGTTGGATCAATCACCAACCGCCCGCCAATGCTCCCGGCACTGGCATGACCGTCAATCTGCGAGTTAATGGCCGGCAGCACGGGCGCGGATACCTCGACAAACCCGCCGTCCCCACCCTGTTGGCCACCCGCAACGCTGATGCGGGACGAGGCGCTGTCCGCAAAACTGTTATCTGACTTGATTTCGATGTGGCCGCCGGCGCTTGTCCCAACCTGGTCGCCGCGCGCCAGGAGCACCGAGTTTGCGCCCAATGTGAGATTCTCTGACGCAACGAGCTCAATGACCCCATTATGCTCGCGCACCGAGTCAGCCTGGATCAGGCCGTTTTGATTCACCACCTGGGCGCGCAGGGCGATCGAGCCCGCATCCGCGAGCAAGCGGCCCGTGTTATCCACCGAACCGGCCGGCAGCTTTACCTGCGCGCTCAAGCCGCGTCCGTCCGGACGGTCGGAAATCAAAACCTCCTGGCCGGCATACAGGCCGATGCTTCCGCCCGGCGCCGTAATGTCTCCGTGGTTCTCGATCTTCTCGGCGATCAGAAAGACCGAACCCGCGCTGCCGGCATTGAGCTGCCCATAATTAATGATGCTCGCCTGCGGCGGCGCTCCGTTGAATTGCCAGAAGGTGCCGCCGCTGCCAAACTCCTGCGGCCCCGCAACGGCCGTTGAGACCACGAAGCCCGCCGCATTGACCATTGAGTTGGGACCGAAGTAAAAGCCGGATTTGTTCATGAGCACCACCACGCCATTGGCTTGGAGGTTGCCCCAGATTTGCGACGGATTCTGGTCGTTGATTTGGTTCCACACCACGGAGGCGGCCGAGGGTTGCAGAAAGCTGGTTGTTTCACCGGGGTTGATGTTGAAACTTTGCCAGTTCAACACCGCGTTGTGGGAAGCCGTCACCATCACTTGCGAGCCGTTGGCCACCACGCTCGCTGAACCACTCTGAACGCCGAAGCCGGTCGGGTTGGCTCGCACCCCGGCAGGCGGGATGATGGCCGCCATCACCATGACTCCCCACCACCACCTCCGCGCTTGCGTTCGGTTCTCGCCTCGTCCGTTTATTATATGGTTCCTCATAATCAGAATTGCGCCCCGATGGTGAAATAGGCGTGCGGCTGCCCGGCGCGGGTGTTGGCGGAATTAAGCAACGGCCAGCCCACCGCCACGCGAAAATCCAGGTGATTGTTGACGTTCGCCGAAAGTCCAAACCCGGCGCCAAGGAGGGATCGCGTTCGCTCGGAGCCCGGCGCCGGCTCCAGCAGAAAACGTTGTCCGCCATCCAGGAACACCGAGCCACGCACCCAGGTGGGCACGAAATCATCGACGCTCGCGATGCGCGTCGTGAAGGAGGGCGTGCGCGCTTCCGCGCTGCCGAACCAGCCGGAATCGCCATACTCGTCGCCTTCAAAATACCCGCGCACGCTGTTCACTCCGCCGAGCGGGACCTGTTCATTGCTGATGAGGGGGCCGCTCGCCGCCTGGCCGCTCGCCCGCAACAGGAGCGACCAATCCTGGTAAATTTTTTGCTCCCGGCTCAGCGCGACGTTCAGCTTGCCGAATTGAGCCTTGGCTTTCGGTGAGTACGCGGCCCGCGCGAAGTCAGCCGAACTCCCGGTAAAATTAAAGCTGCCGCCCAGGCTGATGGCGGTGCTGCCACGCTTGTCGCT
>JAQGOT010000318.1 GCA_028293465.1 Pedosphaera sp.
TTCGCCGCAGCAATGGAAATCCGGCATCGCGGCATGGCTGGGCTGGCCGTTCGATGGGTTGGAGCTGCACATTTACACGCTCGTGGCGACGCCGTTCGTGGCGCAACTGCTGCTGCTCACGGACAAAACCGATCCACGCGTTGGCCGCTACGGCTCGATCATCCAGGCGGGCTTCTTGGTGGGTTGGGCCTTGGGCGGCGGGTTCTTCGGTCGGTTGGGAGACCGCTTGGGCCGCAGTCGGGCGTTGAGCCTGACCGTATTGACGTATGCGGTCTTCACCGGCTTGGGAGCGTGCGCGCAGACCTGGTGGCAGTTGTTGATTTTCCGATTCCTGGCGGCCTTGGGGATTGGCGGCGAATGGGCGGTGGGTGCGTCGCTGCTCTCGGAAACCTGGCCGCACCGGTGGCGGCCGTGGATTGCGGGTGTGCTGCAAACCGGGGTGAATATCGGGATCCTCGCGGCGTGCCTCGCGAATACGCTGATGAAAGCCCAACCACCGCGTTACCTCTTCCTGATCGGCATCCTGCCAGCGCTGCTGGTGTTCTGGATTCGCCGCGCGGTGCCCGAGCCCGCCGAGTGGCATGCGGCCAAAGCCAGCGCGAAGCAAAGACACGAGGAGCCGGGCATTGCGGATCTGTTTCGCGGCGAGATTCGCAAGGTCACGCTGCTGGTGGTGGTGGTCTGCGCAATTTCACTCACCGGCCATTGGGCCTTCATGTTCTGGCACCAGCAACATCTTCGCAAACTGCCCGAAGTCCTGCTCATGACCAGCGAGCAACAGAACGTGCTGATGAGCAAGGCGCTTTACCTGGTGATTATTTCATCGAGCTTGGGGAATTTCTTTGCGGCCTGGCTGTCGCGTAAAATTGGGTATCGACAGACAATCGCCTGGATGTGCTTTGGGTATTTTCTCGCCATGATGGGGGCTTATTACGTGCCGCGTGACCACCACGAATTGCTTTATTGGATGCCCTTCGTCGGCTTTTTCCAAGGGCTTTTTGCGCTGTTCACCATGTATCTGCCGCCGCTGTTTCCCACCCTGCTGCGGACAACGGGCGCAGGGTTCTGTTATAACATCGGGCGCATCGCGGCGGCATTTGGAACCGTATTTTTCGGGTTGTTCTCGAAGGTGAGCGACCATCGGCTGGCCTTGCTCTTCGCGGGATTGCTTTTCCTGCCGGCCGCCATGCTCTCGTTCGTGCTGCCGAAGGCGCGGGATTAGTCGGTGGGGAACCAGATAAGTTCCGGAAGATCAGGCCGACTTGCGTTTGAGGCGGTAATAACGGTTTCCCATTCCCAACCGCACGGTCAGCTCGTTTTGCGGACCGACGGCGAGGGGCGTCCAGCGGGCCGGACTCGACAACGGATCGACCACTTCCAAACCAAAGCTATTTTCGGTCGCGGGCCAAGAAATGGTGACTTCGTTGGCCGCGCGGCGGAGGAGGTGCAGCGGCGGAACACCCGTTGATTGGAGGGCGACGATGCCGTTGCCGAAGCTGCCAGCGACCGCGTAATGACTATTCGAAAGATAGTTCATGTTTGTGATCAAGGATTAGCAGCAGGAAGGCCGTGCCCACAATGGGCCGAAAGGAGTAGCCAGCGTCTTCGTCCGAGATCTGGCAAACTGAGCTGCGCGTGTGGAAATAGCGACACCGCTGAAAGGAGGGAAGGACAAAGCCCCATTTCCCCTGCCCTGCGGGCTCTACCGGGCGAGTTGCAGGCGGTTCTGGAAAGTGTCGGCGATGCTGGCAGCGATGTTCTTCGCTTCGATGGCTTTCAGGCCGGTGAAACGTTCGTCCACCGTTTGTTTGAATAGCGCGAGCCAGCGGGTGAAATGGGCGGCGTTGACGGGCAACAGCGCGTGCTTGGGCCAGGGACGTCCGCGATAGTTGTTCGTGCGCAACAGCATCGAACCCCAGAACTGATACATCGTCGGCAAATGCTCCGCCCAATCAACTTGGGCAACACCGTTGAAGATGGGCGAGAGCAATTCGTCGGCATTCACCTTCTGATAGAAGGAATCGACGAGGGTCTTGATGTCGGCTTCAGTGATAATGTCAGTTTGGTTCGGTTGCATGATGCGGGAGTAAAATAACATAGTTCTTAGTTTACGAAAGGCATTCTGCGTTTCGTGGGAGTGCTCGCGCGCGGGTTCGATGGATTTATTCGAAATAAAATGTCCCCATTCCGCCGGGGCGGACATTATAGGTAGATGCCAATGCTGAGTGACATGGAGTTGTTGCAGGAATATGCGTCGAGCAATGCCGAACAGGCTTTTGCGACGCTGGTTTCGCGGCATATCGGCATGGTTTATTCGGTGGCGTTGCGTCACGTAGGCAATGTTCATCAGGCGCAGGAGATTACGCAGGCGGTATTCATCATTCTGGCCAGGAAAGCGCGCGGCTTACGGCCAGGGACAGTCCTATCCGGCTGGCTGTTTCAAACGGCCCGGCTGACCGCGGCCAATTTTCTGCGGACGGATCTCCGGCGGATGCGCCGGGAACAGGAGGCCTACATGCAATCAACCTTGCAAGAAAACGAAGCCGAGGTGTGGAAACAGATCGCGCCCCTGCTGGACAAGGCGATCGCGGAGCTGGGCGAAGCGGACCGCAACGCCATCGTGCTGCGATATCTGGAAGGGAAGGATTTAAAGGAAGTGTGCGCGGCGCTGGGCACGAGCGAAGCGGCCGCCAAAAAGCGCATCAGCCGCGCCATGGAGAAATTGCGAGCCTCTTTCACCCAACGAGGGATCGCGCTCCCAGTCACCGTGCTGAGCGGAACGATTCTGGCAAATTCGGCGCAGGCGGTGCCGGGCGGACTCGCGGCGGCCATTGTCGCCGCCATCAAAGGAACCGCCGTGACCACCTCGACGTTAACCCTCGTAAAAGGAACCTTAAAGATTATGGCATGGGCCAAACTAAAAATTGCAGTGGGCGTGGGC
>JAQGOT010000375.1 GCA_028293465.1 Pedosphaera sp.
TCCCAAAATTGGAGGATGAATCGTGATGAATCTCCATTCTGCAATCCCACATAACTAGCTGCATAGTTCGATAGAAGTGGCAAATCATCACCTTCTTCCAAGCTCAGGCGTGCGTCGGGATTTTGGAGTTGTGCTGCCTGTGACAGGATTGATGGCGTCCTGACTGATAGAGCAATGGCCTTGTCTTGCGGTTCATGAACGTCAGCAGTGTCGAATCCAGCAAAATGGCTTTCGGAAGGAGGGCGCCGCCTACTCATGGAAAATAAAGCTGTGGTCGCAGCCCACCAATTCATGTCTTGAAAGGCGTTCGGCCCTAATCGAACTGCACAGTTTACCTCTGCCCGGGTTAGCAAACGCTCACGTAATTTCTTGTAGGTTCCAAGAAACAGCCAGTTCTGTGGTGTGACAAGCACTGTGCTTCCACCATTAGCGCAAAAGTCGAGACACCGCTCTAAGAAGCAGGTGGCGAGGTCAGCCTTCACTTCCGGATGGACACGTTCGCAGAAATCTTTAAGCACGTCTTCCTGTTTGCCGCGACCGAGGTAAGGCACATTCGTTGCGACGAGCGTGAACTGGTCGGCAAGAATTTCCGCCGCCTTGGCCAGGCCACGAGCGATCACAGCCATTTCGTGCGCGGTTTCATCTCCAGCCTCCTGCGCCAGCGCCCTTTCCAGTAGGGGTTGAAGTTCATGGAACGCGGCCACCAACAGGTCGCTCTCGCCCGCGCATGGATTGATGAGGCTGCCCAACACAGAGGCCTTTTGGAACAGTTGGTAGAGTTGAGACATGCCGCGCCGGAGTTTCTCGTTATTGTCGGCGAGTTCCAGCCAGTCAGCTTCGCGGGCATTTGGCGCGAGGCCGGAGCAGGCCAAGTTCATGGCCGGTAACGGGCAATGCCCCACGCGCCGCCACGCGGTTAGGGCTAGGTTGAACGCAGCAATCTGGGTGCAGCGCGGGTCAAGCTCCAACCCGAACACGTTGTCACGGATAACCGCCGCGACCGCGATCGCTTCGTCCGACTTTTCCTCGGCCATGCGCAAGGCGACGAGTCGCTTGAACATCGCGACCACGAAATGCCCGCTGCCCATGCACGGGTCGAGGCACTTGAGTTCCATTGTCGCCTTCGGCCAGCCGTCGAACGTGCCGGAGGCGGGAGTCCATTTGCCGTCCTTGTCCTTGATGAAACGCAGATAGTTCCACGGGCATTCTGGCAAAGCGACGGCGTTGCGGAGTTCCGATTCGCTACCGGCACTTTCGGCCAGCTTGGGATTCGCGCCAAAGACTTTGCCGGCATGCCACGCACCGAGCGTGTTGTCCAAGAGGAAATCCACCATGTAATCCTCGGTGAACAATTGCGTAACCGATGGCAGTTCATCCGCGCCGATCTTGTTGCCGGCGGCATTAACCTCATCCTTCCGTTCGGCCTGCCAAAATTGATAGACCCAGCCGAGGCTGTCAGCGGCGGTAAAGCATGCAACGGGCAGAGACTGCACCAGATCATGGAGCAAGGAGCGGTCCTCAGGGGCAAACTCCAACTTGGCGGCAGGGTCGTCGGGCCGGAAAATTTGGGGCAGGATGGCGGCTGCGAATTTCTCCGCCACTTCCCACGCATCCTTGCCCATGCCTTCCTGCGCAAGATCGCGGCAATCCTCCAGGGTAACAGGCACACCCTGTGGGGCAATCAGCAACTGGTTCTCCGCCAAAAAGCGGGCAAACAACATCCGGTGCCAGTGGTCGTAGGCGCACTTTTCAGCCAGGTGGTAAATTTCGTAACGGCCTTCCTTGTTTTTGTCCACTGCATCGCCCATTTGCCGGGCCTGGGCGCGGAGTGCGCGGCGCAGGAGACGTTGCTCCTCGGTGAGGTGCGCGTAAGGTTCAGCTTCCTGAACGCCCAAAGCCTCCAGAGCCTTCCGTGCCCCAGCCTCCGAAGCCCTGCGGGCCGCAAGCACGGTTTTCTCCAACTGCCGACGTAGTTCGGTGGCGAGGTTCATGCTTTAATCTTTGAGGGGTCGTTCATGGCAACGTCTGCAAGGGGCCAGTCGAGGGTATGAATGTCGGTGTGAATTTTCAGTGGTATCTTGATCGGATTAGCAAGGTCGTCAGCAAAAATTGTCGCCAGTGCGTCGATTGTCCTACTATCGTCAGTCGCCACGTAAAATTTGCTGTCGCTCCAATATTCCTCCTGTGGTTGTAGCGTCCCAGCGTTCGTCTCGACAATCCAGCCATGCTGCGAGGCTCTGACCCTCGTATCGTTTGAGGCGGAGTCGGAGGGACTAACAAGTTCAAAAGGTCCGCGAGGTTTCTTAGGGAGCCCATGCTCATCGACCACGCTCATCCGTTCGCAGTTTGGTAAGTGAATGCGAATTTTTACTGAAGACAGGTTTCTTACACCGAGGTTTTTAATCCACAGTCCAAGGCATGCAAATTTGTTGCGCTTCGTGGCGTATTCGCGCATCTGTTCCGACGTAGGCTGGTGCGGAGGCGTACAACTCCCCACAGTCACATTGTAAGCTTGCACAAATGGACGCTCTTTTGTTTCGGGCGGCCCGTACCTTAAGATTGGCTTTCCCAAACTAGCCGATGGTGATGGTTTAGGCGGCGGCTCAATAAAGCTGAGGCACAGAATTTTGGTCTCAGTTCCAAGCCTTTGACGGGTACCAACGTCCGCAAACTCAAGCTCCAACGAAGTTTGTCCTTGTCTGGCCTCTAAATCAGCCCTGGTCATCTCGGCAACTTTGGCGCCGCTGGCCACTTCTGTAGAACTCCCAACTCTGATGTGGACGTCCTCCGCTTTGAGTTTCCCAAACGGGTTGGCCGAGTAAATCGGCCGCTGTTGGGCCATTTCCACCCGGATTATGTCAATATCCTTTCCCTCGGCAGTATCAGAGTAGATGGAAAAGCGAACGGGGTGGTTGGTTTTGGATTTTACGAACTGTTGGATATCGTTGTCCTTCAGATGTTCAGTTACGCCGACGACCTGATCTCGCCCCCCATTCTTTTCCGAAACGCCGATGACGATATAAGCATCCCCGGTTTTCCAAGCGTTGGCGAAGGCCATGATGTCCTTCAGCAATTCTGATTTTTCCTCGTCGGTTCCCCTATAAAATTTGTACTGGCCAGATTTGAAGTCGAACGTCTCACTCTCTTTCATATTAAGCAGAGTGGTAATGGGAACGGGCAGCATATAGTGGGTGAATGTTTGGTCTAGGATTGCATCACACGATGACTGGACCTTCGCCGAGTTTCGCCTGCACCCGGCCGCGCACTTCAGCCAGCCAGTCGTCGAGCTCGGCTTCCGTGCGGATTGTGGCCGACGGAAGTATGATGCGCGTGGCCTGCGGTTCGAGCAACCGCATCGCTTCATCCAAAGCACGGGCAAAACGCTGAGGCAACGCTTCGACCAGGGTGCGGCGATTGCCAAGCGAAGCGGATTGGAGAGTCGTAAAAATTTCGTCCTCGTTTCCCAACTGGATTCCAACCGGCGGCTGCAAACCAAATTGTTGAACCAACTGGTGCTTCTGTTCACCCGTGAGCCCCTGCCAGATCGGATTGCCTTCCAGCTTGGATAACTCCCGCTGGAAAGTAGCCTCCAGATCAGCTTGCGTTGCGTTCAACGCGGCCCGCACCGCACCGAGCAGTTTCTGAATCAGCGGAGGAATCGGGTCCGGTTCAGCAAGAAGTCCGCGTGATGACTCAACGGCAGCCATGGAGGAAGCGATCTCGACGGCCTCAGGGAGC
>JAQGOT010000395.1 GCA_028293465.1 Pedosphaera sp.
CTCCCCCTCTTTGGATAACGGCACCGCGCTTTGGACCGATTACAACGGAGTCACGAACCAGCCCAGCCTGATCGTCCATCAAGGTGTGCAAATGTTTTTCTCCCCCGCCCCGCTCACCACCCTGCCCGCCTTCGCGGCGTTCAAGGACAGTGACAAGGATGGCATGCCCGACGGCTGGGAGGATGCGAACGGTTTCAACAAATTCTCCGCCGCCGACGCCACCCTCGACGCCGATGGCGATGGCTTGAACAACCGCGGCGAATTCCTTGCCGGCACCAACCCGCATAATCCTGACACCGACGGCGACGGCATTCCCGACGGCCTGGAACGGTCGTCCGGTTCAAATCCCCTCGACCCAAACAGCCGCCCCGAGTTCGCCGGCAAAATCTGGCCAAGCGGTCAGGACCTCGATGGTGACGGTCTCCCCGACGCTTGGCAAATTCGATATCGCGCGTTCGGCCTGTCCCCCAACGGCGACGCTGACAGTGATGGCGCCTCCAACGCCCAGGAAGCCGCTGCGGGCACCGACCCGTTCGATCCCAACTCCAAAATTCTCGTGAGTCTGTCGCGGTTGACCAACGACGCGGTGGTGAACTGGCCCTATATAGCCGCCAAGACTCAGCGTTTGCTCACCAGCACGAACTTGCTGGCTTGGGCGCAGCCGACGAATGTGATGCTGCTCTCGAATACCACGCTCAGCGTCCGCTTTACCAATCGATTCCTCACCACCGCTCGTGAATTTTACAACGTCTCCACCACCGACAAGGATACCGATGGCGACGGCGTGCCCGATTGGGCCGAGAATGTTCTGGGCAGCGACCCGCTGCGCGCCAATAGCACACGTTCCCCCGTGCCCATCATCAACAGCAACGGCATCGTGACCGGATCGGTTTTCGGGGATTACGCCTCGTTCGTGGAGCAATTCAGCGGCGGCCCCGGCGGCAGCACCAGTCTTGTCACGCGCGTTCAAGCGGCTCGTTTCCTCCAGCAGGCGACGTTCGGCACGACGACGCGCGCGCTGGATCGGGTGCAGCAACTCGGCTTCGCGCCGTGGATTGACGACCAAATCACCAATCAACCCGCCACGCTGCATCGCCGTTACCTGGAGCAGGTCTATGCCGACTTCAACGGTCCCCGCACCGACCTGACCTACAGTTACAACACGATGGATAATTTCATCAACGGCAACAACAGTACCACATCCTTCGCCCGCGCTGCCGTCGGCGGGCCGGACCAATTGCGTCAACGCGTGGCGTTCGCGTTGAGCCAGATCATGGTCACCTCGCGCCGCGACCCCAATCTCGAAAACAAGCCGCTCGCGATGATGGATTATTACGACATCTTCGTGCGCAACGCCTTCGATAATTATTTCGACGTACTGCGGGAAGTGACCTTCCATCCGGTGATGGGCCGTTATCTCAGCCACGTGGGCAACCAGAAAGCCCGGCCGGAAATCAACCAATACCCGGACGAAAATTTCGCGCGTGAAGTTCAGCAATTGTTCAGCATCGGCCTCTGGCAGTTGACTCCTGACGGCACCCGGCAGCTCGACGGCTATGGCCAACCGATTCCTACTTATAGCAACCGGGAGATCACGGAGTTCGCGCGCGTGTTCACCGGCCTGTGGTTCGGCGGTCAAACCTGGGGCAACGGCGGCTGGAGCGACGAGGACAGCACCGTGCCCATGCAAATGTGGGCCGAGAAACACGACTTCGGCTCCAAAACCTTGCACAACGGTTTCGTCATCCCGGCGCGCGCGCCCACCATCGACAACGGTATCCGCGATGTTGAAGACGCGTTGCACAATTTGTTCAACCATCCGAACATGCCGCCCTTCGTCAGTCGCCAATTGATCCAATTCCTCGTCACGAGCAATCCGTCAAGCAACTACGTCGCCCGCATCTCCGCAAAATTCACGAACAACGGCGCCGGACGGCGCGGCGATCTTGCCGCCGTCGTCAAGGCCATTCTCCTTGACCCCGAAGCGCGCGACGCACGCTGGTATGCCGGCGCGCCGGAATTCGGCCGCTTGAAGGAACCGGTGCAACGCGCCGTGGCAGTGGCGCGCGTTGGCCGGCTCGACCGTTACACCAATCTGCTCTGGTGGACCTGGGGCGAATTCAACAGCGCGGCGCTCCAGGAACCCACCTATTCACCCAGCGTGTTTAACTTTTTTCGCCCCAGCTACCAGCCTCCCGGCTTGCTCACCCAAAACGGCTTGGTCGGCCCTGCCTTTCAGATCACCGACAGTTATTCGAGCATCTCATTCCCCAACAAGCTTTGGGAAATCACGCAGCAAGGCTTCACCCATTACAGCGACTACGGCTTCGCACCCGACTATGCGGATCTGGTCCCGCTGGCGTCCAACCCCGGCCAGCTCGTGGACCAGGTGAACCTGCTGTTCTGTGGCGGCACCCTCACCGCCTCCACGCGCGACAACATCCTCGCCGCCGTGCAGCAGATTCCCTCCTATGACCTGCTGTTGCGAACCCGCCTCGCCGTTTATCTCGCGGCGACCTGTCCGGAAGGCTCGGTGCAACGATGAGTCATCCCTGTGGGCGACACCAGAATTAAAGACACCATGAAACCCGTTTCCCGCCGCACGTTCCTCCGCCAGTTTAATTGCGCTGCCGTCGGCTCTTCGGCGATTCTCAACACGCTGATCAATCTCCGCCTGGCCAACACGGTCGCGGCGCAGGGCACGCCGCCCGACCACAAGGCGCTGGTCTGCCTCTTCCTGAGCGGCGGCTGTGATTCGTTCAACGTGTTGGTGCCTTGGGAAACCACTCGCTACAACGCTTATTCCATCACCCGCGGTGCGTTCGGCTCGGATGGCGGCCTCGCGCTCAACCGCAACGCGCTCCTGCAACTCGCCGCGCCCGCCAACGATTTCGGCCTGCATCCGTCCTGCGCGAAGTTGCAGCAACTGGCCAACGGCACCGGCACCTTTACCGGCAGCAAGCGGCTCGCCTTTCTCTCCAACGTCGGCACACTGGTGCAGCCCATCACCAAGTCCCAGTTCAACGCCTGGGAAAACGGCCAGAACGCAGTCCTGCCAGTCCCCAAGGCCCTCTTTTCCCACAGTGACCAGATCGAGCAATGGCAGACCGCCGTACCGCAAGGTATGGCGCAATTAAGCGGCTGGGCTGGCCGGGCCGCGGACATTTTGCAGAGCGGCTACAACACCGGCTCCACCTCCATGAGCATATCGCTCGGCGGCAACAACGTTTTCCAGGTCGGCAATCAGACCCAGCAGTTTGTCGTCACCCCGTCCGGCGCGCTCTCCTTTGAAGGCGACACCGGGGGCAACGCCGGCAATCCCCTTCAACTCAAGAATTCCGCGCTCCGCAGCACTCTCAACCAGCATTACTCCAATCTGATCACCGAAAGTTTTTCCCAGGTCACAAAGCAAAGTGACGGCGCGCAACTGCTGTTCCAAACCCAGTTCGACTCCGCCAACGGCCAGCTCGGTGCTGCGGTGGACGCCTTGTTCCCTCCCGCCAATTACCTCGCCACCACCCTCAAGGCCGTGGTGAAGACCATCAAGATTCGCAGCCAACTCGGCCTGCGGCGGCAAACGTTCTTCGTCAATTATGGCGGCTGGGATCACCATGGTGAACTGCTCAACACGGAGGCCGGCATGCTCGCGGCATTGGATGCCGCCGTCGGTGCTTATCAAAAAGCCCTGGAGATGCTGGGCCTCGCGAACGATGTCGTGACCTTCACCGCCTCGGACTTCAGCCGCACCTTGCGCTCAAACGGACGCGGCACGGATCACGCCTGGGGCGCGAATGCGCTGGTCTTCGGAGGCCCGGTGGACGGCGGCAAGATCTTCGGCACCTATCCCGACCTCACCCTCGACGGTCCGGACGATGTTGGCCGTGGCGGACGCTTGCTGCCCAGCACTGCGGTGGACCTGTATTTCGCGGAGTTGCTCCGCTGGTTCGGCGTACCCGCCGGCAGCATGAGCTACGTGTTGCCGAATATCGCCAACTTCTGGAATCCGAACTCCGCCTCGCCCCCGCTCGGCTTCATCAAGCCGTGAAACGCACTGCTGCGCTCTTCGCCCTCCTCACTATGCTCGCTCTCGGGGCTTGGCTGTGGCACCGAGCCCGAAACACTCCGTCAGGCTCGGCCACCCGGGAGATCTCCGATCAAACCGCCGCCGCCGCCACCAGCACGGTCACGACCGTCCCCGTCCTTTCACCCCCGACCTCCAGTCCGTCCACTCCGTTGGTCGGCGAAACCATCCTGCGTGATTTCGCAAATCCCAATCTGCCGCCCGAGAATGATCTTACTCTCATCTCTCGCCTGATGGACAATTTCACCCTGCTCGTGAAATCAGCCCGGGACCATCCATTGAGCGCAAACGAGGATTGGGCGGCCATGCTGCGCGGCTTAAACCCGGGGCACGAACGCTTCCTGCCGGATCACCACGTCGCCCTCAACGCCCAGGGCCAGTTGGTCGATCGCTGGGGCACCCCCTTGTTCTTCCACGCGCTCGGCGGACAACACTTTGAAATCCGTTCCGCCGGGCCTGACAAAAAGCTCTGGACTGAGGACGACGTCCACCGCAATGCCGACGGCTCTTTCCTCCGTGGCGCTCAGTTGAATCCGCCGAGCCTGCTGGATTCAACACGCTCACCGGCCAGGTAAATCCTCGTGCAAATACCCTTGTAATCACAGACTAATTCTGTGGATAAGAAGTAAATCGTTTCAAATCTCCCTGTGTACCTCGGCGGCATCTCGCCGCCTTCGGCTTGGGCTTGGCGGCTGTGGCAAACAGTAAGGGTTAGCACCTAAGTCCAGGTGGCACCATGAAAACAACTTTATGCTCCTCCGGCTTCCGACCCGGTGACAACGTATTCCGTCCATGGCGGCGGGGAAACCGACAAGGATTGCGGCGGCTCAATCGTGCTTGCGCTCACCGACGCCAGCGACAATGTGCTCGAACGCTATGAATACGACGACTTGTGGTTGGGCGCAGGCCTCCCACGAACACTCGCTCAAGCAACCGCGGCCATCTGTTATTCGCTCGCTAGTGTAAAGGCCTCATGAGCACCTTGGCCTCAAAAATGGAGCCAGTTGTCGGGGTCGAACCGACGACCTACGGTTTACAAAACCGCCCGCCATTGGTTTTCCGACCAATAGAATCAATGTGTTAATAACTTTTTCTTGCGGTTGCTAAAACGGTTGCTATAACTCGGGGCATGAAAGCAAATGAACCTTTCAGAATCATCGAGTTCATCAACCCCCGCACCCAAGCCATTTCCTTCCGCGTTACCGGAATGCTGGCCGGCAAGCAAATCCGCAAGAACCGCAAGACCCTCGCGGAAGCCACCACCCTCAAACAGGATTACGAACGTCAGGCTCTCAATCTCGTCCCGCTGCCCACCATCACCACCCGCCTCACCGCCGATCAGGCGGCCGAAGCGGAAAGCTGTTACCGCGCCCTGGTCGGTAAAAAATTCACCCTCACCCAGGCGCTTGAGTTCGCCATCCGCAACTGGACCGAAACCGAAAAGCGCATCACCGTCGCCGATGGCATCGTGGCATTCCTGAAAACCAAGACCGATGCCAACAAACGCGCGGCCACCGTTCGCAACCTGAAAAGCCGCCTCAACCTCCTGAAAAACTCCTTCGCCGACCGCCTCGTCAGCGAACTGCAACCCGACGCCGTCAAACCCCTCATCCACCGCGAAGGCTCCGGCCTCGTCAACCGCAACGGCGACTATCTCGCCTTCACAAACTTCTTCAACTGGGCCAGGACCGAGGGCTATTGCCAGATCAGCCCCATGGACCGCATCGACAAAATCCAGGTGGACGAGGATGGCGAACCCGCCGTGCTGCCGCTTGACCGCGTGCGCCGGCTTGTGGCGGCCGCGGAGGACTATAAGGGCGGCATCCTGGTCCCCTACGTGACGGTCTGCCTCTTCTGCGGCATCCGACCCGACCGCGAAGCCTCGCGCCTCAATTGGAATCTGATCAAGGTCGAATCCAAAATCATCAAGATCGGTGCCGACGTCGCGAAAATGCGCGGCCGGCGCGTGGTGGAAATCCCCGACAACGCCGTTGAATTCCTGGCCCCGCACGCGCTTGAAAAGACCCCCATCAAAGGCAAAAACTGGCGCAAAGATTTCGAGGCCGTCAAGCGCCTGGCCGGTTTCGGCTCCGTGGACAAAAAGCACAAGCAA
The DNA here is from genome assembly GCA_028293465.1 of Pedosphaera sp. Classification (GTDB taxonomy): domain Bacteria; phylum Verrucomicrobiota; class Verrucomicrobiia; order Limisphaerales; family Pedosphaeraceae; genus JAQGOT01. The sequence goes on from JAQGOT010000395.1 coordinate 6,195, forward strand.
CCCACCAAACGGCACCCCGTCGTTGGCCCATGTTACTGCAAGGAATGCTGCAAGACCAAAGGCATCACCCTGGAAGCCTGGCCCCAGGATGTGATGCGCCACACCGCCATCAGTTACCATCTTGCTTTGAACAAGGACGAGGACAAAACCGCCACCTGGGCCGGCAACTCCCCGGAAATTTGCCACAAAAAATACAAGGCCCTCATCGAGGACAAGGCGCACGTCGCCGACTTCTGGAACATCCGCCCCGGCGAATCGAAAATTATCGACCTTAAGAAAGCCGCCGCTGCCTAGAATGGAAATAACCCGCTTTAAGGTTCTACTGGAGTGAGCACAGTTCCGTTCGCACTCCCCACGTCAGTTTCATGATAAGCCTGATGTTGGGAGTAGAGTTGAAGCCTTTGTTGTGCCCGGGTACGTTCAATCTCAGGCACCTCCTCCATCTTCATGGCTTTTTCTTGGAATTTTACCGCCTGTTCGAAATCGCCGGCTTCGGCATACGCCGCGGCCAGTGTGCCGATGCAATACCAGGTATTCCACTTGGTTAATTCGCAGGCCTTGCCCGCCAGACTGACCGCCTCTCTGCCGTCTCGAAATGATGCATCGGGGCAAGTGGCGCGGAGCCATGCAAGGCCGTTGACAGCGCCCGAGGTCCGGGGATCAAGACGCATTGCACTGGTACAGTCGGTGATCGCCTGGCCCCATAGACCCTTTTTAGAATTCGCATAACCGCGCTCGGAAAATGCCCAAGCGTAGGTTGGATCAAGTCTGATCGCTTCGGTGAAATCATGGATCGCCTGGTCCCATTGAGTCGCCAGACAAAGGGTGTGGCCGCGGTGGCCGTAATAAGTCGAGGAGTTGGTTGGGTTGAGTCGAATGGCTTCGCCAAAATCACTGATTGCATTATCCAGATGGCCATTCTGCCCATAACAAAGGCCCCGAACATCGTAAGCCGCCGCATCGGTTGGATTGATCCGGATCGCCTCGTCCAAATCCTGGGTGGCCTTGTCCAGGTTCGTTTGCATATAGTACGCAAAACCGCGTTGCAGGTAGGTCAAAGCATGCTTCGGGCTGAACGAAAGGGCTTTTGTGTAATCATTGATTGCCTTGTCCCATTGCGTCGCCTTTGCAAATGAAAGCCCCCGCTGTCGATAGGTTCCTGCACGTGCCGGGTCAAGTTGAAGGGCTTGGTCACAGTCGCTGATGGCTTTGTTGAAATCGCCCTTGTTGAAATAGGCCACCGCACGGTTCTCGAAGGACACGGCGCTCCGCGGGTTGAGCCGAATGGCTTCGGTGTAGTCTGTGATGGCATGCTCCCACTCGCCTTTCTGTAAAAAGACGCCGGCGCGGTTGTAGTAGCCTTTGGAATCCCGCCGACCAAGCCGGATGGCTTCGGTAAAGTCCTTGATGGCAAGTTCCCATTCTCCGTTCTGGAAATGGGTGTAGCCGCTGGACGTGGCATTTGCCTTTAATCTGTGAGCGTAATTCCCTATCTGCCATAACCAGACATAAATCCCAAGACCCGCCAAAACGACTAAGGCGAGCAGGAAACCATTCCATCGAGTTTTCATCCATTTGTTCAGGAATTAACAACATAGTCACTTAAGCTGCCGCGAAGTCAACAACCATGGAGGGGGCGAAACTGGGTAGCCGCATCCTAATCGCACACCTCCCGCCCGGCCCGTATTCGCCCTTTGTAAGTCTTGGTTTTTCAACCTCTTCAGCAGGATGTCAGCCGTTTTCTTCCGCTGTCAACGGTTTTTTCTTGGGTTTTCACCACGGCAGACTTAGACACCGAAAAGTAACCGATTGGAATATGAAACCCATCATGATTCAAGCGCGGCAAGGAGCTGAACAGCACCAGAAAGAGGGGGCTCGCTACACGATCCGCCTCAAGCCACGCCAGAACGCCCGCCTGAAAAAAATGGGCCGGGTGGAGAAGCGACACTTCGCGGACTTCTTCCGCAGCGTGATGAACAAGGCCCTGGACGAATGGCAGGAAACCCACCCCTGCCCCACCGGGCGCAAACTCAAAATCGTGCCATGATCATCAACACCGATACCCTCGTCGACGCCAAGGGACTCCTCGCCGCCCTCTTCACCGAAGACTGCCGGCCCACCGTCCGCTGGCTCCGCACCCAGACCAAAAACCGCAACATCCCATTCATCAAACTGGGCGGTCTGGTTTTCTTCAACATCGAGGCCGTCCGCGACGCGCTCGAAAAAAAGAAAACCATCCGCGCCCGCCGCGCCCCATGAACACCGACAACCCCAAACTCTGCAAGGATTGCCTCCACTGCCTCCCCTATCCGGGCATGACGGATAACAGCCGTTTCGGTCTCGCCACCTGCCAGCGCAGCGCCATCGTCCTGAATCTCATCGACGGCACCGAGCGGCATCGTTTCTGCGAAAACGAGCGCACCAATTCCGATGCGTGCGGACCCGAGGCCCGCCATTTCGAGCCCGACAACTCCGACGTTCTTCCCTGACATGCAAATCGAGGAGGCCACTCGGCAAGGCATGATCCCGCTCATCGGCGTGTACGGCAAAAGCGGAAGCGGCAAAACCCATTCCGCTCTCCTGCTCGCCCGCGGCATCGCTGGTCCGAACCGCGACATCGGCATCATTGACACCGAGCGCCGGCGCAGCGGCGCACTGGTGGGCCTCATCCCCGGCGGCTTCAAGCGCATCAATCTCGAAGCCCCCTTCACTCCCGAGAGCTACAGCGAGGCCATCAAAATGTTTGAAGAGGCCAAGCTCGGCTGCGCCGTCATCGACTCGCTCACCCACGAATGGGACGGCGAGGGCGGCGTCCTCGAAATGCAGGAGGAGGAGCTGCAACGCATGGCCGGCGACAACTACAGCAAGCGCGAAGCCTGCAAAATGGCCGCCTGGATCAAACCCAAAATGCGGCACAAGCTGCTCATCGCCCACATCCTCCGTTGCAACATCCCGTTGATCTGCTGCCTCCGCGCCGACGAAAAAACCCACATCGACAAACAGGACGGCAAAACCAAGGTCCACACCGATGACTTCACCACCCCCATTTTTGACAAGCGGTTCATTTTTGAAATGCTCTGCAACCTGGAAACCGTCCACCGCGACGGCAAACCCGGCTTTGCCCACGTCACCAAATGGACCCATCCCGATCTGCTCAAGTGCCTCCCCCTCGACCACGAGCAAATCAGCGTCCAGCACGGCGAAGCTGTTGCCCGTTGGTGTGCCGCCTCCACCTCCGCCCCCGCCGATCCGCCCCGGGAATTCCCGGCCGTCAAGGCCATCAAAAAGCAATTGTGGGAACTCACCCGCGGCGTTCATGCCGGCGATTCCCTCCGCCTCCAGCAATGGCTGTGGGATGAAATGTGCCTGGACCCCGCCGTCTCTCTGGCCGACCTCACCAACGAAGGCGAGTTGAAATCCGTCCTTGCCCTGGCCCGCAAAAAACTCTGATCCCCTTCCCCTCCATGGCCGCGAAAAACCCTTTCATCAACGCCCGCGTTGTCAGCTACCAGACCGACCCGTCCAAGTATCACCAGCCCGGCGTGGAACGCGGGCAACCCGGTTTCATCATGAGCCGCAGCGAACTCACCGAGTTTTTTCACTGCCCGCGCCGTTGGGTCCGTGGCTATCGGCGGAGGGATTCGGATGCGCTCGCCTGGGGATCCCTGGTGGATTGCCTCGTCATCGAACCCCACACGTTCAAGGACCGCTTTGCCGTCCCGCCCGCAAACTACCCTTGCGAACCGACCAAGAAAGACCCCCGCACCGAGAAGCCATGGACCACCCGCGCCGATTACTGCAAGGACTGGGAGGAGTCCGAACGCCTGCAAGGTCGGGTCGTCTTGCGGCATGAGGATTACTTGCAGGCCCAGTCCGCCGTGAAAGTTCTTTTTGAAGAACCCGAAATCTCCGCCTTCATCAAAACCAGCCAGGCCTCCGTCATGGTCACCGCCGATTACTGGGATGAAGCCACGGGCATCACCGTCCCGGTCAAAATCCTGATTGATCTGCTCCCGGACGGGCACAGTCCTTACCAGCACGGCTTGGGCGACCTGAAAACCTGCGAGTCCGCCGATCCTGACCTTTGGGCGCGCTCCGTGTTCACTTACAACTACCACGTCCAGGCCGCGCTTTATCTCGACGTTTACAACGCCGCCACCCAGGAGGAACGCACCGATTTTTTCCACATCCTCCAGGAGTCCTACCACCCTTACGAGTGCGGCCAGCAGCTCATGTCCGCCGAATTTCTGGAGCTTGGGCGGCTCAAATATCAGAACGCACTGCGCGAATACGCCCTGTGTCTCGCCAGGAACCAATGGCCCACCTACAGCTTCGCCCGCCGCGCCGAGAATTGGAACGGCTGGCTGTTCACCAAACCGCAGCTCTGGATGCTCAACGCCGCATGAACGCACCCACCAACCGCCTCCCCTCCCCTTTGTAATGGGCTGGAAAACCAACATCCTCCCGGATCACGTCCTGCGTCGTCTCCCGCCCGCCGAGCGCAAACCGCTTGGCAAGGCGGGCCTGACGAACGCCGAGGCCGGCGCCGTTGCCGACCGCCGCGCCGAACGCGTTTTGCAGAATGAGATGGAGGGCATCCTGCGCCAGCGCAACCTGTTCTTTGTCCGCTCCCGGATGGACAAGCGCACCAGCACGCGCCGCGGCTTGCCCGATTTCATCATTGTCCTGCACGGCGAACGCGCCTTGCTGGTGGAGGCCAAGGTTCATCGCGGCCAGGTCAGCGAGGACCAGGCCAAAGTCTTCGCCGATTACTGCCTCCAAACCGGGGGCGTCGTCCACCTCATCCTGAACCTCCCCGCCTTCATCGAACTCCTGAACTCCAAGACCAAATGAAAACCCCCACCAACGGCGAATGGATCTCCGCCGCCCTCTTCCTCACCGCCTCACTGCTCGTCTCGTGCTTCTGCGGCGGCCTCATCAGCAACGCCTGCCTCCACTTTTTCAGATTTGGCTGGCGCGTGGTTGAAGCGATCCTCAAATGAGCGAGGAATTCAAACTGGACGGGGAGATCACCATGGACCTGCGCCGCCGCCGCGTCTGGACCAAACCCAACGGCTATATCTCCATCCCCGGCACCGGCCCGAAGGATGAAACGTGCAAAACGTGTCGCCATTCC
>JAQGOT010000406.1 GCA_028293465.1 Pedosphaera sp.
TGGGAGACCATGGAAACAAAATTGCTGCGGAGCCGGCCCAGGTCCTTTTCCCGGGCGATGGCCTTGAGCAGTTCGGCCTCGGCGCGCTTGCGTTCGGTGATGTTTTCGACGATGCCCCATAACTGGCCCTGGCCGTCAGCGGCGTTGACGAGCATCCCGTTGAGCACCACGGGCACCCGATGGCCGTCCTTGTGGAAATATTCCTTTTCGTGCGGCCCGAAGCGGCCGGTCCGGCGCAGCAAATCAAGCACGGCGAGTTCGGCTTGCTCGTACTCACGGGGCGTCACGTCCCAATAGGTGAGCCGGGTGACTTCCTCGCGCGTGTAACCGACGATGTTGGCGAAGGCGGAATTGACCTGCACGAACGAGCCATCCCAGTTCACCTGGGCCATGCCGAGCGGGGAAAGTTCGTAAAGCTCCTTGAATTTTTCCTCAGACTTGCGGAGCGCTTCCTCCGCGGCTTTGCGTTCGGCGATGTCATTGACGACGGCCTGGATGAGCTGCCGTCCGCCGATCTCGACCCGGGTCAGGATGACTTCGAGCGGGATCAGCCTGCCGTGCACATCACAACTCGTCCATTCAAAGCGCGTGCTGCCGCCGGCCATGCACTCGGCAATGTGCCGACCAGCGGCGTCCGCGGAGTTCTGGCCGTCCGGCTGCGTCGGCGGCGACAGATCGCGCGGGTGCTTGCCGATCAATTGCTCTGCCCGCTCGCAGCCCATGATGCGCACGGCGGCCGGGTTAACCTCCAGAATTTGTCGGTCGTCGTGGATCATCACGCCCTGGCTGGTTGCCTCGAAGAGCGCGCGATGTCTTCCCTCCGATTCGCGGAGCGCCTGGCCGGCGCGCTGACGTTCCGTGTTGTCGATGATGCTGCCGCGAACGAGGCTGCGGCCTTCCGCGGGCAACCGCACCAGCCGCACTTCGCACGGAATGAGGCGGCCGCTCGCATGTTGATGAGTCCAGGTGAACACCGGCACATCGCCGGCCAGGGCCTTGCGGGTGTTTTCGCGCGCGGCGTCGGTGGAGCGAACGCCATCCGGTTGAAACTCCGGGCTGACGTCCGCCGGACGCCGTTGCAACAACTCTTCGCGGCTCAAGCCATAAAGCCGCGTCGCATTTTCGTTGCAGTTCAGGAAACGTCCGGTTTCGCCATCAAACACCACGATGGCTTCCGGCGCGTGTTCAACGAGCGTGCGCAGCCGGGCTTCGCTGGCGGCCACTTCCGCCGTGCGCTCCGCGATGCGGTGCTCCAGGGTCGCGCGCAATTGCCGGGCTTCCTCCTCGGCTTGTCTGCGTTCGGTGATTTCGCGGGCGGCAAGGAACAGGAGCGGACGGGCGCCGAATTGTATGGGCGTGAGGACAATTTCCACGGGCAATTGCGAACCATCAAAACGGCGCACGCTCCATTCAAAACGGTGTGTGCCCTTTTCAAAGGCCGAGGTGATGGCTGCCTGCGCCATCTCGCCGGACAACCGGTTATCAGGCTGCCGCTCGGGCGAAATCTGGACGAGACCGACGCGCAGCAGCGCGGCCTGGTCAGGCGCGCCGGTGAGTTGCACCGCGGCGGGATTGGCGTCCACGAAGAGGGCGGACTGCGGATCCCAGAGGGTGAAAGCATCGGCGCTGCGCTCGAACAACAAGCGAAACATGGACTGAGTGTCGTCGCGCGCGGCTTCCGGCGCATTAGACCTTTGGTTCCATTTACGGTCGGCAGACGAATCGGTATTCATGCAATCGTGAAACTCAAAACGACTTTATCATCGACCCACGCCGCAGGGCAATGCCACACCGCGAACCCGGATAACAATTCCAGGCCGTCGGAATCCGGCGCCAGCAACAAATCCAAAAAACAATTACGGGTCGCCGTCCGGCGAGGAGCCCGGATTTGCCGCAGCCGCCATCCAAACCGTGGTGGTGCAACGAAGGGTGTTCAGCAGTTTTCGGTGGTTGCATTCCGCATCGCGCTGCTGCTCGGAATTATGCTGGGTGTCAAAGCCTTTGGCGTCGAGCGCTCCGCCTATTGGGACGTTGACGCCAACGGGCTCTGGACGGATTCGTATCGTTGGAGTACGCCGAGCTTTCCGGCGAACCAGGGCACGAATCTTTACAGTGCCACCATCGACATGCCCAGCCGGACGGTGACGTTGGATCAAAATGTCACTGTGGAGAGCTTCGCCCTGTCCCGCGGCGTCCTCGCCGGCTCCAACTCGCCGACGCTGATGCTGAACCAACAACTCCATCTCGGGGCCGCAGGCCTGAGCGGAAACGGATTCCTGTCAGCGAACGGCATGACCATCACAACCAACTCCGCGAAGAGCCTGCGCGGGTGGACCGTCGAGAACCGCGGCGTTGGGAACTGGCTGAGCGGCGATTTGCACGTGGGCGAAGGGTTTCGTTTTGTTAACGCCTCCAGCGCGGGCTTCAATGCGAACTTCGACGGCACGATCGTCAACGACATCGGCGGCACCGCGTTGGTCGAGAACGCCGGCATGTTCCGCAAATCGGCCGGCACAAACCAGACCAAGATTTATGTTCCGTTCCTTAACAGGGGCACGGTCGAAGTCGACTTCGGCGAACTCGCATTTTACGGGAACAGCACGAATCTCGGCGGACGCGTGCGCGCCGAGAATGGCGCGTCGGTCCAGTTCACCGGCTTGCGGCACACGTTCGACACCGCCTCAACTCTTGAAGGTGATGGGGCGGTGGACTTCGATAACGGCGTAGTGGACTTTGACGGGGTCGCAAATGTGAAAGGCGCGGTCACGCTTCGGCTCGCGACGGTGAACATCACCCCCGCCTGCACGGTGACACAACTCGGCGGTTCCCTGATGCTGGCCGCGAGCGGCACGCTTAATTTAAACAGTGGCGAAACGGTCAACTGGAATTCACTCACGCTGTCGAACGGCGTGCTCAACGGCACGGACACGGTCCACGCGGGCAACGGCGGCTTTCTCTGGGCCGGCGGAACCTTGAAAGGAGCGGGAAGCCTCGTGCTGGACACGGGCGGGTCGTTCGTCGGCAGCATCAAGACATTGCGGGGTTGGACGGTTGAGAACCACGGAGCACTGCATTGGAACGGGGGCGATGTAACCGGCGGCGACGGCTCGCATTTCATAAATGCAGCCGGTGCAAGTTTGGAAACCGCCTTCGATGGCAATTGGTATATCGGTTACAGCGGCGGCTGGTATTTAAACAACTACGGCGTGATCCAGAAATCGGGCGGCACGAACCTGACCACGTTCGCCGCCACGCTTTGGAACGAAGGATTGATCGAAGCGGCGGTCGGGGCGATCCGGTTCACCGGTCCGGTGACCAATAAAGGCGGCTTGCACATGGCGGCGGGGACATCCTTGATCTTCAGTTCCGCGAACCATCAACTCACCGGGCTCGGATCACTCGACGGCGATGGCTCGGTGGTGCTCGAGAACGGGGTGCTGGAGGACAGTGGCGCTTTCCGCGCAGCGGAAGGCGTCACGCTGAAGGGCGGAACGCTGCGCTTCACAAACACGACCAGCGTTCCGAATCTGGGCGCGCTCGTGCGGATCAACGGGGCGGGCACGCTCGACCTGAGCAGCGGCCAGACGATCGGCATCCCGCAACTCCTGCATACCAACGGGACCATCACCGGCAGCGATACGCTCATTGTTTCCAACCAATGGGTTTGCGCGAATGGTGATCTCGACGGCCCGGGCCGGCTGGAACTGCGCGGCGCCTCGGTGGTGAATGGTGGGCCGCGCTGGACAGGTCGTCGCGTCGTCAACTACGGCGGCATGGAATGGGTGGGCGGCGACATTGATGCCGGATTAGGTTTGGTGCTTTACAACGCCGCAAGCGGCGTGATTTACGTGGCGTGCGATCGCAATTTCACGACGAGTTACGGCGGCAATACCACGGTCCTGAACGAAGGCACTTTCCGCAAAGATGGCGGCAGCGGAACCAACCTGCTCAACCTGCCGTTCATCAATAACAACGGCCAGGTCTTCGTGAACAGCGGGCGTTTGCAGTTCAATGGCGGCTTCACGCAAACGAACGGGTTGCTGGCCCTGAACGGCACCGCGGTCGGCTCGGGGAAGCCGTTGCTGATCTTGGGCGGGACCCTGGCGGGCAGCGGCGATATTTTTGGATCGGTCTTCAACGCGGACACGATGACGCCGGGTTGGGGTGGCCAGATTGGAACCCTCAACATTTCCGGCAATTGCACACAAGCCGTTTCGGCCACACTGCAGATCGAGTTGGGCGGGAGTAACCAGTTTGATCGCCTCGCCATCACCGGCCAGGCAACCTTGAACGGCAAACTTGCGATCAGCCGCCTGAACAATTTCACGCCGCCGGAGGGCTCGACCTTTCCCATCCTGACCTGTGGCACGCGCACCGGACAGTTCTCGCAGCTCACCGGAGCCGATTTACCCGGCGGCCTGAAGCTGGTGCCGGTTTATAGCGCAGGGGGCGTCTCGCTCCTGGTTAGCAACACGCTGCCGCCGTTGCAACTGAGCATCGAGAGCTTGACGGAAACCAACGCGGTGAAGGTCACCTGGCCCGCCGGTTACGACGGATACACGCTGCAGACTTGCACGAATCTTACCGCGCCAGACTGGTCGGAGCTTTCGGAGACCGGCCCGGGCTACGCAATCATTCCGGCCACCGCCCCCTCGCAAAGCTTTCGTTTAAAGAAAGCCCAGTGAACACCGATTGTGGCGGGGCATCCGAAAGTCCTGAAGATTCTGGATGTGGGATCGGGCATGGTCAATGCCCTGCGCGCATACAAAACCGGAGCCCCGACCGGGAAGGTGGTCCTGCGGGTTTACAGCCCGCACAATTACTCGCTTGATACGGATCCGGATGCGGCCGTGGCGGCGACCATTTTTTGGACGACGATCTTGCAGCCGGCGGTGAATTCACTCTCCGCTGCCGATCGCGGCTTGATTGATTACCTGGAAGGGCCCAATGCAGGTCAGACCCCGCCGCTCGGTTAGCCCCGCAGGCGGGGCAAAACCCTGTCCACACCGCGTCCAGACCTCCAACTTGATTCACGCCAAGCGAAACACCGCCTTTAAACGTCCCGCTTCTACGAGGACTTCACCTTGTCCAGCATCCCATGCAGATGCGCGGCCGCGTTTTCGATGTCAAAATGCTTGTACTGTCCCGCCCGGCTTTCCGCGGAAAGCACGGCGCAACGATGCACTTTCTTGAAATCACCGTACGGGAATTTGTATCTTGCCTTGGTGTCTTCCTTTTCCTCGTCATCGATGCCCAAATACCATTTCCCGTATTCATCGAACCCGTGCAGACGGATAAACTCATTCTCTTCCTCCGTCGAAGGCTGATGTTCGCTCCACGCATCCCTTTCGTCCAAAACCACGCGGTCTTCATCAACGAGCTTTTTGGCATGTTCAAATGCTCTTTTGTTCAGTTTCACTGCCATGATATTTCAACTCCTTTGGGGGCCATCACGCGTGGGTGCGCCTCATTGCGGCCTTTGCCACTTTGACAGTTTGGCCTTCGGAGGCGTGTTCGTCTCCACCCACAGCCATTGACCACTCTCCCTCCAATACCCTGCCACGGCTTTTTGGAAAAGGGAAGGCAACCGCTGGCACCCTCAAACGTTTGTGGCTCCGAGCGTTCAGTTTGAGCGATTCTGCGAATCGGGAGCGACCGTCATTTTGCAGTTTGTGTGGTCCGGCCGACATTTCATGACGAATAACCTGACCACAACTTTCGTCAGAACGTGGTGTTATACCAAATGCAAAAATCAAATTCCAAAATGGGCAAAGGAAACGGAATGAACGCAGGCAGGAAGTTTGAGCAGAATGGAAACGCACCGAAGGATGGCCGACAGACCTAAATCAACCCACGTCGCCAATGGGCCGCTTTGGGTTATCGCCGTGGCTTTGGTAACCATTGCTGGTTGCCTGGTCTTACTGGTTCTCAAAAGGTCTTCTACGCCAGCGGACCCCGCGCCTGCAGCGGAAATCGTTGAACCGGCGGCGGATCCTGCTCCTCCCGATCCTTCTCCGAGTGTGCCGGTCCGGCCAAAGCCGAGGCTGGCCGAAGCAGCAACAAGGAAGGCCGCCGCCAGTTTACCAGCACCGCCTCCCGCGGATGTCCCCATAGTAAACCAGCAACCTGGTGTGGTCCCGACCGCTGGAACTCCGCCAGTGCCGATGGTTTCCGGCGGGCTCGCACCCTTGAATGGGAGATTCGATAATCCTTCGGGCTTTGGCGCCATCGTCACCGGCCGGGTCGTTTTGAAAGGCACACCGCCGCCTGAAATCCAAAATACGGCCATTTCTGCCGACCCGATGTGTGGCCGATTCCATTCGCAACCGGTAAAAACGAGGTTCTATGTCGTTGCCACCAATGGAGGGCTCGCCAACGTATTCGTGTTCATCCGGAGCGGGCTGGAAGGAAAACACTTCGCAACACCCAGCACACCCGTCCTGATCGATCAGGTGGGTTGCGAATTTGAGCCCTATATTACTGCGGCGATGGTGAAACAAGCAATCCGCGTTGGAAACTCCGACCCGGTACTGCACAATGTCCACCCCACCCCGACTTCCCGAGGCAACAGGGAATCGAACAAAGCTCAAAGCCCGGGTTCGGCTCCGCTCAATTTCAGTTTTAGCGCTCCGGAGCTCCCGATTCGATTCAGATGCGAGGTGCATCCCTGGATGTTTGCCTACGTGTTTGTGGTGGATCACCCCTTCTTTGCGGTTACGGACGAGAATGGCAACTTCACCATCAAGAATGTTCCTCCCGGCAAATACCTGCTGGAGGCTTACCATCTGAAAACCCATCGCGACCAAAACGCCGGAGTTACCCGACAGATCATCGTGAATGATAATCAGACGATCGAGGCCGACTTCGTCGTGGATCTTGCAAGCAGACGGTAATTGATTGCCTTTTATTGTGCTCCGGTTCACCCCCTGATAAGCTTGTTGGTCTTCTGGATAGGTGCCTCCATGAATTTGTCTGGCGGAAGCTTTGTTAAATTATATTTGGCAAGT
>JAQGOT010000420.1 GCA_028293465.1 Pedosphaera sp.
GATAAGTTTGCGGCGGCGCGCGAGGCGATTTTGGCGGAAGCCGAGAAGCTGAAGAGCGAGCCGATCACACCGGAGGAGGTGACCAAGGCGGTCAAACAGTTCATCGTGGCCACGCTCGCCACGCGCAAAACCATGCAAGGCCAGGCCCAGGATTTTGGGGGCAACTGGCTCGCGGCGAATGATCTGAATTTCTCGCAGCGTTATCTCGATGCGGTCAAGCGGGTCACGCCGGCTGATTTGCAACGCGTCGCCCGCGAATACCTGACGGCCGACAACCGCACACTTTATGCCTTGTTGCCCAAAGGGACGACGCCGACGCAGGCAACGACGGAGGAGCTGACCACCGAACACGCGATTCAAAAATTTGAATTGCCCAACGGATTGCGCTTGCTCGTGAAGGAAGACCATCGCCTGCCCTTCGTCCAGATCCGCTCCCTGTTCCAAGGCGGGGTCATTACCGAGACAGCGGAGAACAATGGCCTGACGCACATGACCGGAAAACTGCTGCTGAAGGGCACGAAGACCCGTTCGGCGGAGGACATCGCCCGGGAGATTGAATCGGTCGGCGGGAGCATCGACGCCTTCGGCGGGAACAACACCTTCGGCGTGAACGCGGAGGTTTTGAGCGATGATTTTGCCACCGGGCTGGGATTGGTCGCGGACGTGTTGTTGCATCCGTCCTTCCCCGCGACGGCGTTGGAGCGGGAACGGCAGATTCAACTGGCGGGCATCAAGGCCCAGAAAGATCAACTGCTCCGGAGCGCGGGCATTGCCATGCGCCGCGCGCTGTTCGGCGATACCGGATACGGGTTGGACACGCTCGGCAGCGAGGAGAGCGTGTCGCGCTTGCAGGTGACGGACCTCCAGGCATTTCATCAACGGCTCACGGTGCCGAATAACTGCGTGCTGGCCATCTATGGCGACGTGCAACCGAGCGCGGTGAAGGCGGCGGTGGAGAAGGTGTTCGGCCAATGGCAGGCGGGAGCAAAGCTGCCGGTGCATGTGCCGGCACCCTCCACGCTGAACGAGGTGAAGCGCGTGTCTGAAACCCGCGACAAGAAGCAGGCGGTGATGATCATCGGCTTTCAAGGCACGACGCTGCACGATGCCGACCGTTACGCCCTTGAGTTGTTGCAGGAAGCGTGCAGCGATCTGGGGTCGCGGCTGTTCCTCCGCATCCGTGAGAAGCTCGGCCTGGCGTATTATGTCGGGGCGCAGAATTTTCTGGGATTGTCGCCGGGCTACTTCGCGTTTTACGTGGGCACGGCGCCGGAGAAGGTGGATCTGGTGGAGAAGGAATTGTTGCGTGAAGCGGAGTTGCTGCGCATCGAGGGGCTGACGGCGGATGAATTGCGGCGGGCCAAGGCCAAGATCATCGGGCAGAGAAAAATCTCGCGCCAGGATCTGGGCGGGTTGGCGATGACCACGGCGCTTGACGAACTGTTCGGCCTCGGTTTTGCGCACAGCGAGACGGATGATGCCCAATACGAAGCGGTCACGCTGGAGCAAATCAAGGCGGTCGCGCAAAAGTATTTGAAAGCGGATGCGATGGTCATTTCGTCCGTAGTCCCGGAGAAAGCTGATCCCATAATTGTATAGACAACGCGGCCCTCGTCAGTTATCCCTCTGCCAATCAGTAAGAAGGATCTCTGAACCGATTATGCCGCGACTCATCCTCAATCTAGGCACGCCGCAGGAATGCCAGATCGAGCTCGCACCGGGTTCGACCAGGCTCGGTCGCAGCCCGGATAATGATTTCAGCATCGAGCACGGTTCGATTTCCGCCTCGCATTGCCAGATCACCGTGGACGACGGTTCGGTGCGGGTTCTCGACCTGGGCTCCACCAATGGGACTTTCATCGATTCGAATCCGACGCAGGAAGGACTGCTGCGCTCGGGACAAACGCTCAAGCTGGGGGATATAGAACTGCTGTTTGATGGCGACACACCGGAAGAACTGATTGCGGCCGCCGCAATGCCCGCGCCGGCGCCAGCACCGATTCCGATTCCGCCGCCGATTCCCGAGGCGCCTCCCCTGCCCGACGGTCCGCTGGTCTGCTCGAACCACCGGAAGTCCGAGGCGCGATTTCAGTGCAAGGGCTGTCGCACCTTGTTTTGCAGCCTTTGTGTCACAACGCGGCGGGCGGATGGTGCGCAACGGAAGTTCTGTCGCACCTGCGGCGCTGAATGTGAGTGGTTGAGCGCCGCCCTGCTCTACCGTCCGGTGGAGGAAAAAAGTTTTCGGGAATTGCTGCCCCAGGCGTTCAAATATCCCTTCCAAGGGGATGGGTGGGTGCTGATGGTGACAGGAACGATTTTTTACATGTTCGTTGATTTCGTGATCCAGGCGGGCAGCTTCGCCTACTTCGCCAAAGGGGCGCTGCTCGTGGTCTCGATCTTCGCGTATGGCTATATGTTCGCGTACCAGTTGCGGATCATCGCGGCCACCGTCGAAGGGCGGGATGAGATGCCGGATTGGCCGGATTTTAGCGGCATGGAAGATGTTGCCCGCCCGTTCTTCCAGGCGTTGGCGACGATCGTGGTCTGCTTTTTGCCGGGGGGCATCGCGCTGTTCGTCTTCCGCGACCAGGAATGGGGCCGGGCCGCCGCGATGACGATCTTCGCGATGGGCGGATTGTATCTCCCGATGTCTTTCCTCGCAGTGGCGTTGTTCGATGCCGTCGAGGTGTTAAATCCATTGTTCATCATTCCATCGATTCTGAGGGTGCTGCAGGAATACCTGGTGGCGTGCGGGCTGTTGGTGGCGATCGTCGTCATCCACATTATCGTCAGCTTCGTACTGGAACGGTACGTTCCCATTATGGGGGTTTCCGGAGCCATCTCGGGTTTTATCGGACTCTACTTTCTGACGGTTGAGATGCGGATCTTGGGACTCCTATATCGGACGCAGCAGGATTCATTGGGCTGGTTTAAGCATTAGGTTGCTTTGCGTTTCGGCCAGTGGTGGCCTTTCCTCGGCCTGTTTACCCCGGGCAGTATCACTCGGAAATCGATGCGTTATTTCCGTTACAAGCCCCTCCGGGATAAGTATAAATGGGCTGAAGTTGAATGGTCCAGCGCATGAAAACTCTCAAATATATCTTGATCCCGATGTTAGGGGCTTTGCTCCTCACGAGTTGCAAAAAGAGTGAGTCCCTATCGGTGGCCGACTCCAACAAGGTCCGGGTCGGCTACATCGGCCTCACCTGTGAAGCGCCGATTTTTACGGCCGTCGAAAAAGGGTTTTTCAAGGAGGAAGGGCTCGATGTTTCGCTCGTGAAATGCGATTGGGTCAATTACAAGGACGTGCTCGCCCTCGGGGGATACGATGTCACCCACCATCTCGTCATGTATTTCCTGAAACCCATTGAACAGGGCTTGGACGTGAAATTCACCGGGGGGATCCATCGCGGCTGTTTGCGGGTTCAGGCCGGGATCAAGGGGGACATTCACTCCGTCAAGGATTTACGCGGCAAGCGAATCGGCGTGCCGGGCATGGGAACGCCGCCGTTCATTTTCGCCAATCGCGTCCTGGGGGCCAACGGGATTGACGCGAAGAAGGACGTTACCTGGATCGTGTTTCCAGCGGGTGAGTTGGGGCTTGCCTTGGACAAAGGGGAGATCGATGCCGTGGCCGATTCGGAACCGATTGGCAGCATGCTCATCGCCCAGGGCAAAGTTAGGAACATCGCGGATCAGGCGGCCGATATGCCTTACAAGGACGAATATTGCTGCGCGGTGCTCGTGAACGGAAAATTTCTGGCCAAGAATCCCAAGGCCTCAGCGGCGGCGACCCGCGCCCTGCTGCGGGCGGCGAAATGGGTGGAAGCCAATCCCGCGGCGGCGGCGAAGCTTTCGGTTGAAAAGAAGTATCTCGCCTCCACCGTTGAACAGAACGCGGTGGCCATCTCGCACCTGCGCTATGTCCCCAGCGTTTCCGGGGCGGAAACCGCGGTCAGAATGGCGTCCGCGGAAATGAAGACGGCGGGCATGCTGAGCCCTTCCACCGACGTGGATGATTTGGCCAAGCGCGCCTTTGCGCGTCTGGATGGAGTTTCCGATCAGTGGCTCGACTCGCTGCCGGTTGAAAAGCTGGCTGACGGCCAGGTGCCCAAAGTCTGGTTCATCCGTGAATACGCCCAGAACACAAAGCGCGAACCTTTCTGCGGGCTCTGTCTGCCCAATCCGGCTCAATGAGCAACCCTGTCCAGGAACTGAAGGGACCGGTTCAGGCATCGTCTCCGAATGTAAAAGCACGGCGCGGTGTGAAAATCGCCACGCCGGCGGCGTTGCGATTGCCCGCGAACATTTTTCTCGCCATCCCGCTGGCGGTTGCAGTGGCTTTCGGCGTTCATCTGTGGGCCTCAAAAAATCAGCCAGCGCCGGAGACGAATTCTTACAACCTATTTCTCGGCGCTCTGCTTTTTTTAAGCATCGCAGCGGCGGCGGTGCAACCCTTCTGGTCGCATCTACGGCGATGGATGCAACACATGTGCCCGATCATCGCGGCGGCGATTTCCCTGCTCTGTTTGTGGGAGGTCATCACATCCGGTTTAAGATGGTTGCCGATGCCGTATTTTCCCAGTCCCGCCGGAGTGCTGCAAAGCCTGGTGGATGACCGTGCCCTGCTGTTCGATAGCACGTGGCATTCCCTGCTGCTGCTGCTTTCCGGCTACGCGCTGGGAGTCGCGGTGGCGCTGGTCACCGGCGTTTGTATCGGCTGGTTTGCCCCCGCACGCTATTGGGGCATGCCGTTGTTGAAAGTGATCGGGCCGATCCCCGCCACGGCCTGGGTGCCGCTGGCGATGGTGGTTTCTCCGTCGGCCATGTTTTCGGCGGTGGGGCTGATCGCACTCGCCGTCTGGTTTCCGGTCACCATGCTCACCGCCTCGGGCATCTCCAACACCCGCGCCTCCTACCTTGACGTTGCCCGGACGCTCGGCGCGGGCCCGTGGTATCTTATTTTCCGCGTCGCCATCCCGGCCGCGATGCCGAATATTTTCATCGGTTTTTTCATGGGCTTGGGGGCGTCGTTCCTCACGCTCGTCGTGGCCGAGACGGTCGGGGTGAAATCCGGGCTGGGTTGGTATGTGAGTTGGGCGCAGGGTTGGGCGGAGTATGGGAAAGTCTATGCCGCACTGGTGATCATGGCCGCCTTCTTCTCCACGATCATGACCATGCTGTTCAAAGTGCGCGACCGCGTCCTCGTCTGGCAAAAGGGAGTGATCAAGTGGTAACCTCGTCCGCCCAGACCGTCGCAACGGAAGGCGCCTCACTCCGCTTCGCCGGCGTCAGCAAGGACTTTCCCACGCCTGACAACGTGGAAGCGCGGACGGTGGCGCTGGACAACGTCTCGCTCTCAATCGCGGCGGGAGAACTCGTCTCGCTCGTCGGTCCGAGCGGATGCGGCAAATCCACCCTGCTCCGCCTGACCGCCGGCCTCGACACCCCCAACTCAGGCGAACTGTATATCGGGACCGAAATGATTACCGGCCCCAGCGCCGAGCGTGGTTTGGTGTTCCAAGATCCCAATCTTTTCCCATGGCTCACGGTCCGCCACAACATCGAGTCCGGCCTGGTCGCGCGCGGCAAGCTCCACGAAAAGCGGCACGAGGTGGCCGAGTTCATGCGGTTGGTCGGCCTGGAAACCTTCGCGAACGCTTATCCACATCATCTCTCCGGCGGCATGGCTCAACGCGTGGCATTGGCGCGGGCGTTGATCAACCATCCGAAGGTGCTGCTGCTGGACGAACCGCTGGGCGCGCTCGATGCCTTCACGCGCATGCGCATGCAGGATGAAGTGCTGCGTCTCTGGCAGGCGCGCAACACCACCATGCTCCTCGTCACCCACGACATCGACGAGGCCATCTACATGAGCGACCGCATCGTCATCATGACCCCCCGTCCCGGCCGCATCGAGCGGACGATCCCCATCACCCTCGAACGCCCGCGCCAGCGGAACAGCCCGGAATTCCTGCGCCTGCGCGGCGAGATCTTGGAGATGCTCCATTTTGCCGGGGCTGAAAAAGCGACCGCGTGAGGGGGGTTGTGGTTTGCGGCACCGGCTGAACTTGGTTTCAGCACTTTGGACTACGGTTGGACAACCATCAAAACCGGCGGCCCTGCTATTGACATTTTAGGCAGTTTTACTTTCACTTGTAGTTCCTTCGGCGAAAACGGACTGTGTTGACGTCAGGGGATATGAAACTATTATTGACTACCCTGCTGGCCACCACGTTGCTGGCCTTTGGCGTCGCCGCGCAGACCCTCACGCCCATCTATTCCTTCACTAATTTTCCTGGCAATCCCCTTGGGCAGTTTGTGCAAGGGAGTGATGGCAGCCTCTACGGCGTGACCAGCAGTGGCGGGGTTGAAGATGCTGGCGGGGTGTACCGGATCACCACGAACGGCGCACTGACCATGCTGTCCACGTTTGCCTGGACCAACGGCGCGCGTCCGGAGGCCGGGCTGCTGGCGGGTGCGGATGGTAATTTTTACGGCACGACTGCTTCTGGGGGGGACATCGGGGATGGTGTCGCGTTCAGGATCACCCCCGACGGCATCCTCACCACCCTGGCCAAATTCAGCGTTACCAACGGAGCCAATCCGCGTGCCGGGCTGACCTTGGGAAATGACGGCCAGTTCTACGGCACGACTACTGGTGGGGGGAGCGTCGGTTTTGATAGGTACGGCACAATATTTCGGCTCACCACCAACGGCACGTTAACCACATTGGCCAACTTCGCCCGGACGAACGGAGCCTACCCCTCCGCCGGGCTCACGTTGGGCAGTGACGGCAATTTTTACGGCACCACTGCTTTTGGTGGGAGTAATAATTACGGCACGGTGTTCAAAGTGACGACCAGCGGGGATTTGACCACGCTCGCGCATTTCAACAGCACCACCGGAGCGAACCCGTATGCGGATTTGGTACAAGGCGGCGCCGCCGACTTCTATGGCCTGACCTACCAAGGGGGCAGCCAGAATTCCGGCACACTTTTCCGGGTCACGACCAACGGTGCCTTGACCACACTCCTCAGCTATGACTACTACACCACCTGAGCCCGAGCCTATACCGGGCTGAACTTGGGCAACGACGGCGAGTTCTACGGCACGACTTCCCAAGGCGGCCTTTCTGGTTTCGGCACGGTGTTCCGGGCCACGACCAACGGCACCTTAACCACGCTGGTCAGCTTCGCCAAAACCAACGGAGGCTATCCGTCGGGAAAGTTGACCTTGGGTGGAGATGGGAGCCTTTACGGCGTGACTGCTTCCGGCGGCAGCGGTGATCGTGGCACGGTGTTCCGGGTTGCAACCGATGGCACTCTGACCACGCTGGCCACTTTCGCCAACCCTGACGGCACGGCTCCCGTTGCAGGATTGGCCTTGGGCGGCGATGGGAGCCTCTACGGTACGACGCAATACGGCGGCAGCGGAAATGGCACGGTGTTCAAAGTCACCACCAACGGCGTTTTGACCACCCTGGTCCAATTTGCTGATCCCGACGGAACTAATCCGGACGCCGGGCTGGTTCCGGGGGATGACGGCAATTTTTACGGCACCACACCATACGGCGGCGGGCTCTACGGCACCGTATTCCGGGTCACCCCCAACGGCAGCTTGACCACCTTGGTTAATTTCAATTATGCCGATGGAGCGCATCCGCATGCCCGGCTGACGGCCGGCAAGGACGGCAATTTCTACGGCACGACTGAAGATGGAGGAATGTACGACGGCGGCACCCTTTTCCGCGTCACCACCGATGGCACGCTGGACACGCTGTTTAATTTTTACCTCACGAACGGGACTGCTCCGGTAAACCTGACGATGGGCAGCGACGGCAGCTTCTACGGCGCAACCAAATATGGCGGCAGTACCGGTAATGGCACCCTTTTCCGATTCACGACCAACGGAACCTTGACCACACTTTTCAACTTTGCCGGCACCAACGGAGCGAACCCCTCCGTTGCTCCGTTGCCCGGCGGTGACGGCAACCTCTACGGCACAACTTTCAATGGCGGGAGCTACGGCTACGGCACGGCGTTCCGGCTCACCCCCGACGGCACTTTGACCACGCTGGTAAACTTTGCCGGGCCCGATGGAGCCTATCCAAGTGCCCAACTGATATTGGCCAAGGATGGCTGCCTTTACGGCACAACCTTTTATGGTGGCACCCCGAATTATTACGGCACGCTGTTCCAGGTCACCACCAATGGCACGTTCACCACGGTGGCCACCTTTGACAAGGGCAACGGCGCGTATCCGGATGCGGGGCTCACGCCGGGGAGCGACGGCAATTTGTAAGGCACAACCGAGCACGGCGGCAGTGGCGGTGGAGGTGTGATTGATCGTATCCAGCCAATCTCA
>JAQGOT010000428.1 GCA_028293465.1 Pedosphaera sp.
GCAATCCGATTTTCGAGCGTGGCAAGGATGACGATGACGACGATGCCAAAAAGGCGGACAAGAAGGCCGATGGCGTGTCGGTGGTGGATGTCGCGCAGCGGAAGTTTTTGAGGAAGATTCCGGCGGGGTCGGATCCGGAGCAGTTTGCGCTGAGTGCGGACGGCACGCGGCTTTTTATTTCCAACGAAGATGTCAGCACCGCGAGCGTGCTCAACATTGGCAGCGAAAAGGTCGAGCACATCATCCCGGTGAAGGGAGAACCCGAAGGCGTGACCACGAGTCCGGACGGGAAGAGCTTTTACGTGACGTGCGAAAATGACGGTGAAATTTTTGTAGTGGACACCCAGAGCTACAAGGTCGTGACCCATTTCAACGTCGGCGGACGGCCGCGTTCCGTGGATTTTTTGGCAGACGGCTCGCGGGCATTCATTCCGTCGGAATCATCGGGGCAGTTGCATGTGATTGACGCGGTGAATCACAAGCCGCTTAAGACGATTGAATTGCCGAAGGGGTCGCGGCCGATGTGTGTCAAAGTCGCGCCGGACGGAAGGAAGGTTTATCTCAGCACGGGGCGCGGCGGAACGGTTTGTGTGGTGGATGCGGTCACGGATGAAGTGGTTGGCGCAATCAAGGTCGGCACCCGTCCGTGGGGTATCGCGATTTCACCGGATGGCAAGTTCCTTTACGCCGCCAACGGGCCGTCCAATGACATCTCGGTGGTGGATCTGGGCACGGAGAAAGAAGTTGCGCGCATCAAGGCGGGGGAAAGTCCGTGGGGCGTGGCCATCGTGCCCAAAGGGAGGTAGGACAGTTGAATCACAGCGGTCAGGTAAGCTGACAATCGTCTGAAACGGTACATCATCATTGTGGGACGCAATAGACATGACCGGCAGGCGAGCCAAGGTGGTTTTACATTGATTGAACTGCTGGTGGTAATCGCGATCATTGCCGTGCTGGCCGCGTTGTTGCTTCCGGCATTGAGCAGGGCGAAGGAGAAGGGACATCAAACTTCGTGCCTGAACAGCGTGCGCCAGCAGGCGCTGGCGGTGTTCATTTACGCGGATGACAACAAGGACATCCTGCCGCCAACGGCCTACAACGATGCGAACGGCGACGAGATCGACTGGCCGACCTTGCTCGATCCTTATCTCAGCCACAGTTCAAAAATCCATCTTTGCCCGACAAATCGGAACTCGCGGGAGAATTCGTACGGGTTGAATGAACTGGCGTTTGTGGACCTGACTGATCCCAACCCGACGGGGCCGACGCGGCTGGCCGATTTTCGATCGGTCACCACCACGGTGATGTTGGGCGATACCGGCACGGAGGATGATCTGGTGACCGCGCGTCCTGACACTTTGAAGATGACGGCCCCCGGCTCCGCGCTGAACGATGATTCCGATGGCCGTCCCTCGACACGCCACTCGGGGTTGTGTGATCTGGGCTTGATGGATGGGCATGCCGAGAAATTACGGCTGGCGAAATTTTATCTGCACCAGGATCCGACGAACCGGTGGTTTACGCCGAGTCCGTGAGCGTTGCATCCGAGCTTACTCACCGATGATAAAGGTTTCCTGGACGGTGATGCTCTTGGTGAAGCCGGGTTTGAAGGCTTTCACCCGGAGAGTCGCGGGGCCGGTCAGCTTGAAGGGCTTATCGTAAACGGGGTCGGACTTGGTGGGGGCGCTGCCGTCCAAAGTATAGTGAATGCTTGCGCCGGGCTCGCTTTGGTTCAGCGCCACTTCAACGGGCCGGGCATAGTTGCCGCCGCGCGGGGAGATGGCGGGCGGTTCCAACACAGGCGGGCCGGGGAGGCTTTCGATCCATTGCCGTAATAACGACACCGATTCCTGATCCAACTTTTCGTGAGCCAAGGGAGGCATTTTGATGGCTTCGACGGTGTTGACACGCATGAACATGATTGAGCGCCAGGGGTCGTTGGGGGCGATGATGCGAGCCTGGTCAATGCCTTGGTTGATGAGCACCTGGCCTTGAATCAGATTTTGTTGCGCGAGCGGGGTGTCAAAGCGCGCATCAAAATAAGCGACCGTGCCGCCGGGACGGTGGCAGTGGGCGCAGTTCGCATCGAGATAAGACCGGGCGCGCGTTTCGAGACTCGCGGTGGTGTCGTCAGACCGCGCGAGCCGGGCGTAGGTTGGCAGGTCGGCTTCCTTGAGGTCGGGCGCGAACAGGCTGAGGTGATTCCAGGCGCGCAGTTGGTTGTCGGTGACGTGATTGGGATAAGTGAAATCGCGATTTAATTGACGCGTTTTGACGCCCAGCACGTAACCGGCTTTGTCGGTGTGACAGGTGCGGCAATCCTCACGGCTTGGGTAATACCAGTTTTGGGTCCTGACGCCGGTGGCCGTTTTGATCAGGAGCGTCTCGGTCAAATTTGTGGCCAGCAGATCGGCATCGCTGTTGTCGGGACGCCATTTGTAAGTCACGCCATAAACGCCGCCGGTGGCGTCGCGCACGAGGAGGCGGGTTTCCAGGCGGCGCTTGAGCTCTGGATGGGTCTCGTCGGTGGCGATCTCGAAATGCTTTACGAAGACGGTGCCGTTGGGAAAAGTCCATTCGCCGGTGGGGGCGAAACCGATTTTGGCGCTCGTGGCGGCCGGATCATGGGGCAGGGCCATCCAGCGCAACTTGGTGGCGCTGTCGGACCAGAAGGAGACATTCAGGTCGTAGGGGATGAGGCTGGCAACGGGAGTGAGAGAGCGGGTGTCCTGGAACGCGGCGGTCTGCGAAAGCAAAGGCGGGAGTGTGCCGGTTTCATTTTGCGGCAGGCGCAGATAGGCTGGGGTTGGGGGACGCGAGGTCAGGCCGAAGGGATGCGGGAGGTCTGCGGTTGCGAGCCGGGGGAACAGGGCCAAGCCGGAAGCGAGAAGGGCGGTGAAAATGATGCTTCCGCAACGAATTTTGATGCAGCCCCGGCGGAGCTTCGGCACGGAACACGACAATTTACTTTTCACCAGCTTTAAGATTTAGCGCAACCGCAGTCGGCAGGCCAGCGGCAAATCGGCGGATGGTTTTCTGAACCGTCGGCACGGGGGTGTAAACGTACTGTCCGGCGGGGTAGGCCTGAATGACAACAAAATCGTAGGGCTTGACCGCGGGCCGTTTTGGAATGTCGGTCAGAAACACCAGACCGAAACAAGGCGTACCGGGGGAATTGCCTTCGACGCCATGGGGATCGGAGGTGACGGAAACGGTGCCGGGGACCACCCAAGATTGGTTGAGGGGCGGGCGAGTGAGGCTGGTGTAGCCGCTCTCGACCACCAATCCCTCCTTCGTGATCTGCACCACTTTGCCGCAGATGAAGCGGCGACCGTTGATGCATTCGGTTCGGATTTGCTCTGCCTGCTGCGCGTCGCGGGCGGCAGCGTCCGGCGCAGCGGGCGGCGGGTTGGTTTGCGCCGACGCCGCAAGCGCGGCGAGCAGAATTATCAACGTGAGTCTCATGGGAGTTGGACGGCGCGATAGAAGCGCGCCGGGAAGTTCGAGGCACCCGGGTCAACCAAGCTGAACGGGGTGGCGTTGGGGGTGTTGGTGTTGAGCGAAACCCAGTCCACGAGATTGGTGGAGGCTTGGAGAACGTAGCTTTTGCCCACGAGGCCGGACACCTGGAGTTGGAACGTGCCGTTGGTGAAGCCTGGCGGAGCCGAAAAGACCACGTCTGGGAGGACGGTGAAGATGCCGTTGGCCGCGACGCTGCTGTTGAAGCCGGCTTGAAACGCGTTGGCGCGGAGGGTGGCGCTGTTGGTCAACGAGAACGCTCCGGAGTAGAGAAATGAGCTGGGGGTGGGCAGCGAGCCGTCGAGTGTGAAATAGAGCGTGGCATTGGTGTCGGGCGCCTGCAGGGTCACATTCACAAACTTATTGAAGGTGCCGCCGGCGGGGACGATCACCGGGGGGGCGAGGGCGGGCGTGCCGGGCAGGCTGTTGATCCAGGCGGCGATGACGGCGAGCGAGTTGGTGTCGATCTGGTTGCGGGCCAAGGGCGGCATTTTCACGGTCGAATCGAGGGTGTTCATCCGATCATACAGAACCGAGCGCCAGACATCGTGCGAGGTGACAATTTTGGCGTTGTCGAACCCGAGATCGCCCTTGGTGGCCAGCGCGTTGATGATGTTTTGATTGGCCAAAGGCGTGTCCCATTGAGCGTCGAAGGTCGGGCCGGTGCCGCCGGGGCGGTGACAGTTGGCGCAGTTGGCATCGAGGTAGGAACGGGCGCGGTCCACCAGCAAACTGCTTTGGTTCGTGGGGGCCACCAGTTTCGAATAGTTGGTGATGCTCGACTCGGGAATCGCGGGATAGAAAAGGCCGAGGCGGTTTAAGGTGCGGAGCTGGTTATCCGTTTGCCCGGTGGTGGGGTAGTTGAGAGTCTCGTTGAGTTGGCGGGTCTTGACGCCCAGGACGTAATTCGCGGCGGGCGTGTGACAGGTCAAGCAATCGGCCGGGCTGGGATAGTACCAGGTCTGTGTCCGGACGCCGGTGGCGTTGGTGATAATGATGTCCTCATTCACGCTGGTGGCGAGGAGGTCAGCATCGCTGTTATCGGCGCGCCATTTGTAGGTGACGCCATAGACTGAGCCGCCGGGGTTACGCACGATCAGGCGGGTTTCCAAGCGGCGTTTCGGGGCGTTCACGTTCGTTTCGTCGGTGGCCAGTTCGAAATGTTTGACGAAGATGGTGCCGGTGGGGAAAGTCCATTCGCCGGTGGAGGCAAAAGTGATTTGTTCATCGGGTGTGTAAGGCGCGCCGCTGTTCGGCACGGCCAGCCAGCGGGTTTTGAGCGCGCTGTCGGACCACAGGGGGGAGATGGGATTGTAGGGAATGAGGCCGCCCGTGACGCCCATGGCGGGGGTGTTGGTGAAGACACCGGTTTGCGAGAGCAAGGTTGGCAGGGAACCGTTGACGGTGGCCGGCATGTTGAGGAAAGGAGTCACAGCGGCGCGGGAGGTCAAACCGTAAGGGAGGCCGCTGCCGGCGGTGACGGTGATGTTTACCGGCGCGGAGGTGCCGGTGAGGCCGGTCAAGTCCGAGGCGATGGCCGTGAGCGCATAGCTGCCCGCAGACAAACCGGTCGCCGTGAGAATGTAGGGGGCGTTGGTAAGGGTGCCCAGCAAAGTGGCGTTGGCGTAAAAGGCGACACTGCTCAGGGTGTTGTATTGCGCGGCGGCATTGGCCGTGAGCGTTACGCTGGCACTGGCGGTGTAAGTCGAGCCGCCAGCGGGGCCGGTCAGGACCACGACGGGCGGCGGGTTGGTGACGGGGTAGAGCTGGGTTTGTGGAATGATAACCTGGGCGGTGGAGGGGCTGCTCCAATACAGCATCGCCTGGGCGCCGCCGCCGTTTTCAAAATACTCCATCCGGATGTTGTAGCGCTGCTGCGCTTTCAAGGCGATGGTGCCGCTCCAGGTGGTGGGGCCTTGATTAACCCAATGGTCGATGAGCAACTGATTATTAACCCAGACGCGCACACCGTCGTCCGTGGTGGTGTAGAAGGTGTAGGTTTCGTTGAATTGGGGCTGGACGGCACCGGTCCAGCGGCCGATGAATTGATCGACGCTGATGCTGGGGGCGGGCGAGCCGGTGCCCCAGTTTGTGTTTACGACCGCATCCGTGCGCACCAGCGTTGGGGGAGTCGCAAAACCAGCAGTGTCGAAGGCCGCGGCGGTGAGGTTCGACCAATAGCTGGCGAGGAGACCGGTGCCGGTGCCGATGGAGGAACTGTTCAAAAATCCGGCGCTGACCACGCCACTGTTTTGCGCGCCGGGCTTGGTGGCGATGACCTGAACGCCCAGGGTATTCGTGATGACGAAGGGACTGGTGTAAAGCGTCGAATTGGTGGTGGGAGTGGTGCCGTCCAAGGTGTAATAAAGCGTGGCGCCCGGGGTGGAGTCCGAGAGGGTTACCGTTACGGAGTTGGTGAAAATGCCGCCGTTGGGGGCGATCACCGGGGTGGCCAGGAAAGTGGCATTGCCGAAGATCGACAGAGTGTATTGCGCGCCGACGTAAACCTTGCCGTTGACCACGGTGGGGACGATGAACTTCACCGCGCCGCCGGGGTTGTCGCGGACCGGGTTTTGGTTGCTGTTGTAAAGTTCCAACGCGACGTTGGTGGCGTTATAAGCGTGCAAGATGGCGGGTCCGCTGCTCGCGTAGGCGTCCGACTCGATGGCCCAGACGATGGCGTTGCTCGTGCCGTTGGCGGAAATGCTGGGGGAACTGCTGCCCTTGTCGCCGTAGAAGGTGGGGCTTTGCTTCGGGGTGGCGGTGGAGAGCAGGCCGCCGGACATTGGGAACGCTTTCAGGTAGTCGTTCATGCCGATGTAATAAAGGGTGTTGTTGAAAAAGGCCGGGGTCATGTAACTCCCGTTCTGACCGCCGCCCATGGCGTTGGGGAGGGTCTGCACGATTTGATTATCGTTCGCGGCGTTGAAGCGGCCCAGGTTGTCGCGGTCCAGGAGATAGACCCGGCCGCCTTTGCCCGCCGCCGCCAGGAGGCGTGGATGGGCCGCGCTGCCGACGGAGTCCGGTAAAACAATGGCCGCGCCCGAGCCGAAATCGGCGTCGCCGCCGCTTAATGCGGCCTGATCGTGCGGGGAAAAATAATCAACGAGCGTCAGGATGCCGTTGGTGGGGGCGAACTTCAGCACGCTCATGGAGAAGCTGTTCGTGGCCTGGCTGAAGGTGGCACCGGTGGCGTTAAAGGAACCGTTGCCGGTTATGAAGTAGAAGTTGCCGGCGGCATCGACGGTGGCGCCGCCGCCGCCCTGCCAGAAACCGCCAAGGCCGCCGTTGGGGGTGGTGTTGTAAACGCTGAGTTGCGCGAGGGTCTGGGCGTTGTAGGCGAAGAGCCAGCCGTGATAAGGCTGGTTATCCCCGTGCGATGCGTAGGCGATATAGAGAACGCCGTTGACCCTGGTCAACGCCGTGCGGCTGTGCTCCCGCTGGGTGTTGAAGACCACGTGACCCGCGCCGTCGTTGTCGTTGTAGCCGGGCGTGCCGGTGCCGGGATAATTCGTGACATTGATGATCACCGGGCTGTTGAAGACGGGGCCGTTGGTCCGTTCCGAGCCGGTGGCGAGGTCCAAGGCGTGGAGGCGGTGGACGTAGGTAGTGTTGCCGCCGGTCACTTCCTTGGTCTTGGCTTCGAGATACATGGTCGCGGTGGCGGGGTCAATGACCGGGGTGGCCGTAATGCCGACTTCAGGGACAATGTCCGCCGTGCCAACATCGCCGCCGGGAACACTCGTAACCCCGGCTGCGGGGTTGAGGAAGCTGATTTGCCAGAGGGGGGCGGCGCCGGCGGTGCCGTCGGCATCGAAGGCATAAACGCTGCCGTGCTCGGTGACGACATAGACCACGTTGTGAATGCCCTTGCCGGGAATGTTCACATTCGTCATGACCAGCGGTTGCGCGTAGATGTAGCCATCCACGGAATAGGAGAGCAGCTTGCCGAAATTGTTGGCGTTGACGTTGGCGAGCGTGAGGATGGCTTCGTTGGTGTTCGCGCCGAGGCGGGCGTTGTCATTGTGATACGTGAGCATCGGGACGAGCGGGGTGGCGGGATTGCTGGCCAGCGTGGTGAAGTTGCGTGACGGGGTGGCCCAAGTGAGGCCGGCAGTGTTGGTGGCGGAGGCGGTGAAGTAGTAAGTGGTATTGGAGGAGAGCCCGGAAATCGTTTGGGAAAAGAAGGCGCTTTGGCCGCCCAGTGCCAGGTTCTGAGCCCAGGCGGCGGGATTCGTGCCGCCATCGGTGGGACCATAATACAAGGTGACCGCTGGAGTGTTGCCGCCGGTGGAGAGCACCTGGCCGGCAATGGCCGCGGACTTGGCCAAAATGCCGGAGGCCGGCAGGTTCGTGATGGTCGCGAGCGTGGCGAGGATGTTCGTTTGCGAACCCAACGTGCCGCTGACGGCGTAGATGGCGGTGACGCCCGC
The DNA here is from genome assembly GCA_028293465.1 of Pedosphaera sp. GTDB lineage: Bacteria > Verrucomicrobiota > Verrucomicrobiia > Limisphaerales > Pedosphaeraceae > JAQGOT01. The sequence continues at coordinate 7,953 of JAQGOT010000428.1, forward strand.
CCCGGCTGCCTGGGCGAAGGTGAGGCTGGCCAGGGCCTTGTTGGTGCCGTTCAGCAGGGTGGTGAGGTCGAGCAAGGTCTCGTAGAATCGCGGATCGCTTGGCCCGCCTTGAGCGGTGCCGCTGGTGAGGTTGATGCGGTCCACGCCGAGCAGGGCCACGTTCGCGGTGGCGAAAAACCAGTCTGGCGCGTTGTAGGTGGTGACGAAACTGGTGCCATCCGCAAAATTCAAAGTGAGGTTCGGCGTGCCGCCGCCGCTGCCGGAGTTGGCGAGAATCGCGAGCGTGGAGTAAACCGCCGGAGTGGCGAGGGTCAGGGTGCCGCTGGTGAGGCCGGTCGCGCTGCTCAAGACCAGCGCGTTACTATTCGTATAGGGCTGGAACAGGAAGGCCGTGCCGTCATCCGTCGCGCTGACGAAGTATCCAGAGGCTGGCAAGCCATTGGCAGTGCCCGCCAGTCCTTGCTGGTAGAACGTGGTATTTTCACCGGGGTTGAATTCGACGGCGGCGGCGTAGGGCGGGCCGACGGCGGTGTTTTCCACGACGAGGTCGCGGTTGAAACCGGTGACGGCGATGGGGACGACGGTTGGGGCGAGTTGGCCGCTGAGCGCGTAGATGCCGGTGGAGTTGGCCAAGGCTTTATCGAAGCTGATGCTCGCGAGCGGTTTGTTGGTGGCCCCGAGCAGGGCGGTGAGGTTGAGGGTGGTTTGGTGAAACCGGGGATTGGTGGTTCCGCCGGTGGTGGTGCCAGCGGTGAGGTCGATGCGCTCCACCCCTTGCAGGGCAATGTTGTTGGGATCATTGAACCAGTTAGGCGCGTTGTAAGTGGTGACGAAGGTGGTGCCATCCTGGAAACGCAGGGTGACGTTCGCCGTCGCGCCGGTGCCGGTGCCGGAGTTGGCGAGCACGGCGATGCTGCTGTAGGTGGCGGGGGTCACGAGGGTCAGCGTGCCGTTGGTCAGGCCCGTTTCACTGCTGAGGACCAGGGCGTTGTTGTTGGTGAAGGGCTGGAACTGAAAGACGGTGCCGTCACCAAGGGCGCTGACGAACGGCCCGGAAGGCAGGCCGCGCGTTTTGCCGGCCAAGTTGGTTTGGTAGTAGGCGCGGGGTTCGCCCGGATTAAATTCGAGGGCGGCATTGGTGTAGGGCGGGCCGGAGGCGGTGCTCTCGATGATGACGTCGCGATTCCAGCCGGTGGCCGCGATGGGCGTCATGGTGGCGGCGTGCGCGGTCGGGCCGAGGCACAAACAGAGCAGGAGGAGCAGGCCGATGTGGCCGGGGCGCAGCGGAGTTGTGCCGCCAATAAGACTACGAACCCGGGGAAGGTTGATGGTGCGCATAGAGAGGTTGCTTCTGAATTACTGATGCCAAGAGATGACAGGGCGAGCCGGACGAATTCCGGGTTCTCGAAAGAGGACGCAGTTTGCAAAATACTGCATGCTAAAAATCATTTAACAGCCAGGTAAAAGCCTTCGCATCCAGACGAATGATACAAGGTTTGCCGTGAGCCTGATTATTGTCTCTGGAGGGCGGAAAGTAAAGTTGGATTCGGGGCCTTAATTCCCAATGACCAAGTGCGAAATCCAGCGGCTTTTCCGTAATGCCCGCAAGGTCCATTCCGTATTAATACGTCCACATTCATCTAGACACCTGTAGTCGCTCTTATAGTCTCAAACGGTGCGGCGGCTTGTTCAGGGAGCAGCGCATG
>JAQGOT010000446.1 GCA_028293465.1 Pedosphaera sp.
GCTTGCAGGGGGTGGTTGGGTGGCGTTTGGTTCGGGGAAAAGCGGCGTCGCCGCTGCCGCTCTGCCGGCGCACTCCATGGGGCGGCGGGGTTTTTTACACGTCGATCGATGGGCTCCTGGTGGGGGCGGTAAAGGGCGGAGGCGGCTGAAACCTCGGCGGCGCGGCGAGGTGGCTCGGCAGGCATTTGTAACGATTGTAACGATTGTAACGATCCGTGTAACGGTTTGTAACGGTTAATGTAACGGTTAAAATTCACTTTTGATCAATGTTTACAGGGGTTGTAACGATGTAACGGTTAAATACCCCCTAGAGAGAGGGAGGGAAGCTGGTGGGTAGGCCGGTGAGTGGGTGGGTGGGAGGCACGCTGTCGAAAAATGACCAATGTACAATGGGCCAGGTGTTCGAGGGTAGGCAATTTGGGTTTGCAGTGAATCCAAGTGAATCCAACTTAATCCATGTCGCGAAACAGGGGAATTTCAGATTTGAGATTTCAAAGGAGGCTGGGACGGAGGCGTGGATTGGATCGATCAAGGCGGATCGGGCCGTTTGGCCGGGGGGAGAGGTTAGAGTCTCCGGGGTGCTGGCGCAGGGCCGAGGCGTCAAATCCAAGTTAATCCGAGTTATTCAAAAGCTGCTGTTCGGGGTTAAGCTGACGCGGGGGGGACTGGCGGAATTAAACCGGCAATTTGTTTTTTCACGGCGGGGGAATCGTGTTAGGGTTTGCCCGCTGGTGTTGCGGTATGGTTGAGAAACCGATGTTGTTGATTGTGGATGATGAGAAGCCGACGCGCGAAGGGTTGCGGGCGGCGCTGGAGGATCGTTATGACGTGTACATCGCCGATGATGCCAAGTCGGCCATGGAATTGCTCGAACGGGAGCATTTCGCCGTGTTGCTGACCGACTTCCGGCTGCCGAACGAGGATGGCATGAAGCTGATCGGCCGCGCCAAGTCGCTTTCCAAACCGCCGATCTGCATTCTCATGACGGCTTACGGTTCGGAGGAGCTGGCGGTGGATGCGATGAAGCATGGGGCGGATGATTACATCGCCAAGGGCCGCTTGCAGATTGATGAGCTGGAGATGCGGATCGGGCGGGCCTTGCGGCAGCAGAATCTGGAGGTGGAGAATGTCAACCTCCGCCAGCAGTTGGAGAGCAAGTTCGGGATGGAGAACATCGTGGGCGAATCGCCGGCGATGCAGGAGATTTTCGAGGTTGTCCGGCAGGTTGCGCCGAGCCGGGTGACGGTCCTGTTGCTGGGCGAGAGCGGCACCGGCAAGGAGTTGATCGCCCGGGCCATCCACCAGCTCAGTCCGCGCAACCGGCAGCCGATGGTGACGGTGCATTGCGCCGCGCTGGCGCCCACGCTGCTGGAGAGCGAGTTGTTCGGGCACGAAAAGGGCGCGTTCACCGGCGCGCACGAGCGCCGCGTCGGCCGGTTCGAACAAGCCCAGGGCGGCACGTTGTTTCTCGACGAAATCGGCGAGATCGATCCGACCCTCCAGATCAAGCTGCTGCGTTTTTTGGGGGAGCGCACCTTTGAGCGGGTCGGCTCGAACAAGACCATCACGGCGGACGTGCGGTTGATCACCGCCACCAACAAAAACCTGGAGGAACTCGTCAAGGCCGGCACTTTCCGGGAGGATTTGTTTTTCCGATTGCGGGTGATGGAGATCCACCTGCCCACGCTACGTGAGCGGTCGGGTGACATTCCGTTGCTGGCGCAGAATTTCCTGCGGGAATTCGCCGGCGAAAACGGCAAGAACGTGAAGGACTTCACCGCGGAAGCTTTGGAGACGTTGATCAATTACTCATGGCCCGGGAATGTGCGGGAATTGCGCACAGCCATCGAGCACGCGGTGGTGCTGTGCCGCGGGGATCGCATCACCTTGCGGGATTTGCCGCCCTCGACCCGGTCTGGCGGCGGCGCCCCGGTGGCCGATGCCAAACATCTGTTGACACAGAATGATTTGACGGTGAAAGAGGCGGAGAAGCAATTGATCATGCGGGCTTTGAAGGAAGCGGACGGCAACCGGACCCAGGCGGCGGACAAGCTGGGCATGAGCCGGCGCACCTTGCATCGCAAGCTGCACAGCTATCACTTGGAAGGATTTTAATCATGGGCGTACAAGACTGGATTCATCGATTTGAGGAGGGCAACACCCCTCGCTATCTGAAGTACGCACTCCTGTACGCACTCCTGTTGGCCGTGCTGCTCGGCATCGTGGCCGGCTACAATTATCGCGGGTTCCGTAACATGGCCAACCCCGAAGCCATGGACGCCGCCCAACTCGGGCGGAACATCGCCGAGCATCAGGGTTACAAAACCCTCTTCGTCCGCCCTTTCAGCATGTACCTGGTTCAAAAAGCCAACGCTGAAAAACTCGGCCCTGCGCCGCTCGGTGACTTGAGCGACCGCAGCCAGATCCGCACCATGCATCCGGACCTGGCAAACCCGCCGGTGTATCCCCTCCTACTGGCCGGCCTGATGAAGGTCGTGCCTCCCTGCCGCTCCCAGGTGACCGCGGCGCCTTCCATCTGGAACCGGGGCGGGCAATTTGGGGTCTATGCCCCTGATTTTTACATCAGCCTCTTCAACCAGTCGCTGTTCCTCCTGGCAATCGTTCTCCTGTTTTTCCTCGCGCGCCGCCTCTTTGACTCCGCCGTGGCCTGGACTTCCGCCTTCCTGTTTCTGAGCGCCGACTTGTTCTGGCGCTTCAGCATGTCCGGCCTTTCCACGATGCTGGTCATCGTAATTTTCCTCGCGCTCCTGTGGTGCCTGGTGCTGCTCGAGCAAAACGCCCGCGAGGCGAAATGGAGCCAGACCGCCGTGCTCACTCTGGCGGCGGTCATTGGCGCGCTGGTCGCCTTGGGCGCATTGACCCGCTATTCCTTCGGCTGGCTCATCCTCCCGGTGGTGGTTTTCCTGATTCTTTTCCTCGGTCGCCAGCGCGTCACCGGCGCCCTCGTGGCTTTGAGCGTGTTCGCGCTGGTCCTCGCGCCGTGGGTCGCGCGCAATTACCACCTCAGCCACACTCTTTTTGGAACGGCAGGCTTTGCGATTTACGAAACCGTTTCCCCGTTCACCGAGTTTCGCCTGGACCGTTCATTGAAGCCGGACTTTGTCCAGGTGCAACTCAACCAGATATGGTTCAAATTCGTGGCCAATCTGCGGATCATCCTGCAGGACGACCTGCCGAAAATGGGCGGCAACTGGGTTACCGCCTTCTTTCTCGTCGGGTTGCTGGTCGGCTTTCGCAACCCTTCGCTCAGCCGCCTGCGCTGGTTTACGGTGCTTTGCCTGCCGGTCCTGATCATCGTTCAGGCCCTGGGCAAAACACATCTCTCCGTGGAATACCCGGTCGTCAATTCGGAAAACCTGTTGGTCCTGGTTGCGCCGGTCCTCATTATTTTCGGCGTGGGCCTCTTTTTTACCCTGCTCGAGCAGATGAAACTCCCCTTGAAGGAATTACGCTATCTGGTCATCGGGGTCTTCGGCTTTGTGGCTTGTTTGCCCATGCTGCTTATTTTTCTATCCCCCCGCCCCAACGTGGTTGCTTATCCGCCTTACTTTCCTCCCATCATCCAGGAGACCGCGGGCTGGATGAAGCCCGACGAACTGATGATGAGTGACATTCCCTGGGCTGTGGCTTGGTATGGCCAGCGCCAATGCGTCTGGCTCACCCTCAATGCGCAGGAGGACTTTTACAACATTCACGACTATCAGAAACCGGTCAACGCGGTTTATCTCACCCCCGAGACAATGGATAAACGCCTGCTCGCGCAATGGTTCCGAGCCAAAGAAGGCAGCTGGGATAATTTTATTATGGGAACCCTGACCAAGAAGGAATTGCCCCCTTATTTCCCGTTGCGCAAAATGCCGGGCGGCTTTCTGCCCGAGCAACTGTTCATCACCGACCGCGAACGCTGGGTTCAAGGGGCCGGTAACTAGCCGCTCGACCGGTAGGCGTTGGATTAAAATCGGGCTGGCGGGATTGTGATTCCAAACACGACATCAGCCAGGTAAAAAAGCCTTCCACCCTTCTGCCTTTGCCTCGCGGTTTTCCTTCACTCTCAGCCGCGGGCAACCGGAATCTTACCCGCGCATAGTTTAACACAAATTAAATTATTATTCGCCAATATCTTGAAGCTGAGTGAGGTTTTGAGTGCATTGGAAGGCCATTTTGTCATTTGGATTTTGCAAGCCAAACAAATCACTGAGGATGAGAAGCGATTTATGAACGTGTTGTGACAGGATCTGAAGTCGCGACCCGCTCCGGCGAGGCATCAGGACGAGGAAGCGATTGAACCCAATGAGACGGTTTCAGTTTCCGGGTTAAATGCCGCCTCCAGAACCGGGAGCGAGCGTGACTTTTCAAGATCGGAGACTGTCCTGATGCAAAGTGAGCCATGCCTTCGGACACAAACGACAAAATTACATTGACCACCGGAATCCGACGCCGGGAAGGTCAACCGCTGTCCGCCCGGTACGCGATGGCCGGAATCTGCGTATTTGTGGCCTTGGCCGTCAGCCAGGCACTCGTTCCGCAGCTCGGCCTGCGAGTTCCCTTCATTTTTTTTGTTGCGGCATCATTAGTTGCAGGCTGGTATGGAGGCTTGGGACCGGGCCTGCTGGCGCTCGTCGGCGGCCTGCTGCTGGCCGACTTTTTCTTCCTGCGTTCCTGGCAACAGCCCGGATTGCAAAGCTCCTCCGACATAGCTTTGATGCTGATCTACGCCGTTGTTGGAGGCATGGGGTTGGCGGCAACCTACAGTTTGCACCGGGCCAGAACACGCGAAGAAAAGATCCGCAAAACGGCGTTGCGGCTGAAGCAAGACGTGGCGGAACATTCCCAGGCCAAGGAAAAAATCGATTCCGCGCTCGAAGCCGTCCACTTGTGCACCTGGGAACTGGACCTCCAAACGGGTGAAATTGAATGGTCTTCCGAACACAACGCGCTGCTGGAGCCAAAGCCAGAGGGTGTCCGGCAAACGCTGGAGAGCTTCCTCGGCCAGGTTCACCCGGAAGACCGAGCGCACTTGAAGCACGCGCTGAACAACTGTGCGCTGGAGGGCGTCCCTTGTGACGTGGAATTTCGCAGCACCCGGCCTGACGGCACTGTCCATTGGTTTCTAGCCGAAGGCAACCTTCTCCGCAGCGAGGCGCAAAAACCCGGCCGGATGAGGGGAATCATCATGGATATCACCGAGCGCAACCAAACGCGGAATCATTTGGCCGAATCAGAACGGTTCATCCGTTCAGCGCTCATTTCTTTGGGATCCCACATCGCGATTCTGGATCAGGGCGGAACGATCCTGGAAGTCAACCAAGCGTGGCGTGATTTCGCTTTGTCAAATGGTTTGCGCCTGGCCAACTTCGGCGTTGGTGCCAACTACCTCGCAACCTGCGATCAAGCCCGGGGCGCGGGCGCGGCGGAAGGCAGAGCGACGGCGGCCGGGATTCGATCCGTCGCCCGGGGAGAGTCACCCCATTTCTATTTGGAATATCCGTGCCATTCACCGACGCAACACCGGTGGTTCATGCTGCGGGTGACCCGCTTCACCGGAGATGGTTTTCTGCGCCTGGTGGTGTCCCACGAGAATGTCACCGGGCTGAAGCGGGAAGAGGAGGCGGTACGGCAAAGCGAAGCGCGGGCCCGGGCACAATACAAAAGTTTCCCAATTCCAACGTATACCTGGCAAAAGCAAGAAGGGACTTTTGTGTTGGTGGATTACAATGACGCCGCCAACGCCTTCACCCAAGGGAGCATTGCCCGGTTCATGTCACAAACCGCCGAGGAGATGTATCCCGACGCGCCGGAAATCATCGAGGAGATTTCCCGTTGCTTTCGAGAAAAGACCTGCATCGGGCGGGAGATGCTTTATCAGTTCAGGTCCACCGGGGAACGCAAGCATCTGGACGTGACCTATGTTTTTGTGCCGCCGGACCTGGTCATGATTCACTGTGAGGACATCACTGAGCCCAAGCGAGCCGAGGAGGCGTTGCGGGAAAGCAATGAGCGCTTCTCCGGTGCGTTCGAGCATGCGCCCATCGGGGTGGCCCTGGTGGCGCCCGACGGCCGGTGGCTCAAAGTCAACCGGGCACTCAGCGATTTGGTCGGTTATTCCGAGACCGAGTTGCTCGCCCGCACCTTCCAGGACATCACCCTTCCGGAGGATCTCGACGTCGATCTGGAGAATGTGCGCCGGATGTTAACCGGGGAAATCCGCTCCTACCAGATGGAGAAACGCTATGTCCACCAGCGCGGGCACCTCGTCACGGTGTTGTTGAGTGTTTCGCTCGTCCGCGACGGCCAGGGCCAGCCGCGTTACTTCATCTCCCAGATTCAAGACATCACCGAGCGCAAGCGCGCCGAGCAGGCGTTGTGGGAAAGCGAACGGTTGGCCAGGCGCCAGCTCGCAGAATTGGAATTGCTTTACGAGTCTGCCCACGTTGGCCGCTGTTTCCTGGACGCAAACCTTCGTTTTGTAAGGATCAACAAATGGCTGGCCGATGTTATTGGGCGCCCACCCGCCGAACACATCGGGCGCAGCGTCTGGGAAATGGTGCCGGCCGTGCGGCCTGTCTATGAGCCAATCTTACGAAAGGTCCTGGAAACGGGCGTCGGCGTGAAGGATCTGGAGCTCCATCGCCCCAGGCTTGGGGATCCCGCCCAAACACCACGCGACTGGCTGGTCAGCCTGGATGTGCTCAAGGAGGATGATCACGTCCTCGGCCTGAACGCCGTCGTGTCGGAAATCACCGAGCGGAAGCGGATGGAAGCGGAGTTACAAAGGACATTGTCCTTGTTAGCCACCACCCTGGAATCCACAGCCAACGGCATTCTGGTAAGCGATCTCGCCGGAACAGTGGTGCGCTACAACCAAAAATTCAGGGCCATGTGGCGAATTCCTGAAGCGCTCCTCGCTCTCCAGGATGATGCCAGGCTGTTGGACTATGTGCTGGAACAATTATCCGAACCCGAAGCCTTTCTGTCAAAGGTCCAGGAACTCAAGAACCAAACCGAAGCCGAGAGCCGGGATGAGTTGCGATTCAAAGACGGACGAGTTTTTGAGCGTTACTCCCAACCTCACCGCGTCGGCAGCGAAATCGTGGGGCGGGTGTGGAGCTTCCACGACGTCACCAAACGCAAGCAGATCGAGGAGGCGGTCCGGCGAAGCGAAGCCCAACTCCATGAACTGGCGGATGCCATGCCACAGATTGTCTGGACCGCGCTGCCGGACGGGAAAGTAGAGTTCGTGAACAAACGTTGGTTCGAGCATGGCGACTTGTCTGCGGAGGAGCCCTATCTGCACCAAGCCTGGAGCCGGATGATACATCCGGATGAGGCGGACGGAGCGGCGCGAACGGTGCGCACCGCCTTCCAGACCGGCCAGTCATTCCAGTTGGAGGTCCGCATCAAACAGGGGGACATTGGCTACCATTGGCACCTGGCCCGGGCGCTGCCGTTGCGGGACGAATCGGGCAGCATTTTTCGCTGGTTCGGCACCTGCACCGACATTGAAGACCAGAAGCGGACCGAGCACGATTTGCAGGCGGCAAAGAAACAACTGGATAAGCACACCCGAACCTTGGAAAGGAGGGTCGCTGAGCGCACCGCCAAGCTGGAGGAAGCCATCCGCTCATTGGAAGGAGTTCTATATCATATCGCCCATGACCTCCGCGCGCCGCTCCGCGCCATGGCGGGGTTTGCCCAAATGTTGGCAGAGAACCAGCAATCCCGGCTGGATGAGGAGGGAAAAAATTTCACCGAGCGGATTGTTGTCGGTGCCAAGCGCATGGACAGCCTCATCCAGGACCTGCTGGCTTACGGCCGCCTGGGCCATTCAAGAATGTCCTTGGTTCGCGTGCCACTGGAACACTCACTGGAACGCGTACTGCACAATCTGACCGGCGAAATCAGGTGTAAAAAAGCCAAAATCCAGGTGACCAAGCCGCTGCGGGCGGTCCGCGCCGATGTCAACGTGCTTCATCAAGTGCTCATTCAGCTGCTGAAGAACGCTTTGACTTTTGTCACGCCAGACGTGGCGCCGCGAATCTGCATTTGGGCGGAGCAACGGGATTCAACAGTCCGGCTTTGGATTGAGGACAAGGGCATCGGAATTGAGATGGAACATCAGGAACGGATTTTCCGGGTCTTTGAACGGTTGCATCGCGTGGATGAATATACCGGGACCGGAATCGGGCTGGCCATTGTCTGGAAAGGGGTCGAACGAATGGGGGGTACCGTCGGGGTCGAATCGAAGCCTGGAGAAGGGAGCCGATTCTGGTTGGAACTGCCGGAGGCTGCGGATGAAGACTGAGAACCCATCCGCTTCAACACTCGCAAGCGCGCTCGCGAGTGAGGCGAACCGGTTGCGCGGGGAACTGCGGGAACGAATGGATCGCCATCGAAGGCTAATCGAGAGAAGGGAGCAGATTCTCCGCACTTTCGAATTGCTCAACCACGAGCCTCAGCGGAAAAGAATCCATCCCCAGAGGTCATCGTCAGTTCGTCAAGCCAGCACCTCGGACACGACGCGGGAAGGCTCGACGCCGGTGAGGCGCTGATCGAGGCCTTGATACCGGAACGTGAACGTTTCATGGTTCATGCCCAGCAAGCGGAGCGCCGTCGCATGGAAGTCATGGATATGGACCGGATCTTTGACGATGTTGTAGGAAAAGTCATCCGTCTCGCCATGGATGAAACCAGGCTTCGAGCCGCCGCCCGCCATCCACATGGTGAAGCAGCGCGGATGATGATCGCGGCCATAGTTCTCCTTGGTGAGACCGCCTTGCGAGTACACGGTGCGCCCGAATTCACCGCCCCAAACGACGAGCGTGGAATCGAGCAACCCGCGTTGCTTAAGGTCCTGCACCAAGCCGTAGCAGGCCTGATCAATGTCCTTGCATTGCATCGGGAGCCGACCGGCGACGTTGCTGTGGGTGTCCCAATTGTTGTGATAAACCTGCACGAAGCGGACGCCGCGTTCGACCATGCGCCGGGCCAGCAACGCGGTGTTGGCAAAGGTGCCCGGCTTTTTCGCCTCGACACCGTAAAGCTGGTAGGTGGAATCCGGTTCACCGGAGGTGTCCGTGAGTTCGGGGACGCTGGACTGCATCCGGAAGGCCAGCTCGAATTGTTCGATGCGCGTGTGTGTCTCCGGATCGGCCAGTTGCCGGAAGTTCAGTTCGTTCAACTCCTTCAAGCCATCGAGCATTTTCCGGCGCACCCCCGCCGAGACGCCCGCCGGGTTGTTGATGAACAGGATGGGATGGCCCGCCGAACGGAAAGATACCCCGGCATGTTGTCCCGGCAGATAGCCGGAGGACCACAGCCGTCCGGAGATGGCCTGGACTTGTTCCGTATTGGTGGACTTGGCCACGAGCACGACAAATGTCGGCAGGTCCTGGTTCAGGGAGCCGAGTCCGTAGGAAACCCAAGAACCCATGCAGGGACGCCCGGTGATCTGGTTGCCGGTTTGCATGTAACAAATCGCCGGTTCGTGATTGATGGCCTCGGTGTGCATCGACCGGATGAAACACATGTCATCGACCATCTTCGAAGTCCAGGGCAGCAATTCGCTCACCCACATGCCTGCTTTCCCGTGTTGCGCGAACTTGTACAAGGAAGGCGCAATCGGAAACCGCGTCTGGCCGCTCGTCATGGTGGTCAACCGCTGGCCCTGCCGGACCGACTCCGGCAGATCCTTGTCGTAATAATCCTTCATCACCGGCTTGTAATCGAAAAGATCCATCTGCGGCGGCCCGCCCACCATGTGCAGGTAAATCACCTGTTTCGCCCTGGCGGGAAAATGCGGTCCCAGGACTTTAGGGAGCATCGGCTCGTTGGCAACCTGAGGCGCACCGGCCCGGAGCAACTGCGGTGCGAGCATGCCCAGCGCCGCGCTGCCGATGAAACTGGCGCCGCGCTTGAAGAACTGGCGCCGCGTCTCGTAACGCACGTAGTCTTTCAGCAACGGATGCGGATCGTTTGGAGAATTCATAACCGGGTTTACTTATTCAGCACTTCATCCAAGTTCATCAGCTCGTTGGCCACCATGGCATACGCCGCGAGCGTCGGTTTGTCCAACGCCGTGTCGGCCTTGGACTCACCCACGGCGATCAACGTTTCCGCATCCTGGGGTGCCGCTTGGTAGTGCGCCAGCAGGTCCTTCAGGACGGAGCCGGCGATTTTCCGCTCTTCCGGCCGCAACGACCGCGCCAACAGCCGCCGCGCCATGAAATCGAGCCGGCCCTTCTCCTTGGCACCACCTTCCTTGAGCGCGCACTGCGCCAGGTTGCGCGCGGCCTCCACAAACTGTGGATCGTTCAACGTCGCCAGCGCCTGCAACGGGGTGTCTGTCCGCTCGCGCCGCACGGTGCAGGTCTCGCGGCTGGGGGCGTTAAAAATTTCCATGGCGGCCGGGGGCGCGGCGCGTTTCCAAAACGTATAAAGGCTGCGACGATACAAACTCTCTCCCGAATCGCGTTTGTAGTCACGGGTGTTGCTCCCGATCATCGCCACGCCTTCCCACACCCCCTCGGGCTGGTAGGGCTTCACGCTCGGGCCGCCGATTTTTGAAACCAACAACCCGCTGGCGGCCAGCGCGTAATCCCGGACCATTTCCGCGTCCATCCGAAAACGCGGCCCGCGGGAGAGCAGCCGGTTCGCGGGATCTTTGGCCAGCCGCTCCGGAGTGATGGTGGCCACCTGGCGATAGGCAGCCGACGTCACGAGCAGTTTGAAAAACGCCTTCACGTCCCAGCCCGACTCACGAAACTCAACGGCCATCCAGTCAAGCAGTTCGGGATGCGACGGCATCTCGCCCGTGACCCCAAAATCGCCCGTTGTGCGGACGAGGCCCGTCCCGAAAACTTCCTGCCAGAAACGGTTCACCGTGACGCGGGCCGTCAAGGGATGCTCGGGCAGGAGCAGCCAGCGCGCGAAGCCCAGACGGTTGCGAGGAAAATCGGATGGCATTGGCGGCAGCGCCGCGGGCGTGCCTGGCGGCGCTTTGTCACGCCGTTTGTCATAGTCTCCCCGGAAAAGCACGTAAGCCTCAGCCGCCTCATCACGCTCGTGCATCACATGCGCCACGGTGCCGCGGGTTTTGATCTCGGTTTCCTCCTTTTCCAAGCCAGCCAGCGCAGTCGTGGCCGCCTGGAATTCATGGTCAAAACGAGGCAGCCAACTCTTATATATATCTCCATTCTCGGCCTCGGTGCGGTTTTCAGCCGCCTTGCTGACCAACCAGGCGAGACGGGTGTCGGGGCCCGCCGCTTTAACTTCCTCCTCCTTCAGGGCGCGAGCGTAAATCCGGGCGTCTTGCAGGCCGGCCTTTTCCAACGGCGACTTCGAGTGGCGTTGTCCGATTTTGAACGGAACCTCGGTGCGGATGGTGTTGCTCAGCTTGTCATTGTCCACCGCCTTTTCCTGCAGCTCGCCATCAATATAGATCTTTACCCCCTTCGCTTTGGCCGAACCGTCATAAGTCACACAGACATGGGTCCAACGGTTGGTCTCCAGCGCCTTCCTCGCGACCACCTTGATGGCATCCTCCGGCCACCGGTGAATGATGTGCGCGCCCGGCTTGCCGTCCTCCAGCCAAAAATCCCAACCGCGATAATCGTGGTCATCATCCATGCGTGAAAAGATCGCCCCGCCCTGCCCTTCGGAGAGTCGCACCCACGCGCTGAAACTGAACGGTTGATCACGCTCAAAGTCTCCCACCCCGGCAATCTCCGGCGTGTTGTTGCTGCTGGTCGTGAACGCCTTGGCCGCCAGAACGCCTTCCTGCCAGGCTGCGTCGGTGAGCAGCGTGAGGTCCTGTTCTTTGCCTTCCGCGCTGAATTTGATGGACCGATCCCGGTCATCGGCCAACAACGCCTGCCAGGCAGGCTTCTCGGCTGGCAATCCCTTGGCAAAAAGCTCCGGCGACGCGCCGCCCAGCCAGGTGCTGAAATCCGGGTGCCCGGATTTGCGCCGATCCTCGATCCGTTGCTTGGCCGTCGTCTTGACGCCGGGGAGCGATTCCCAGCGCGGACGATCCTCCATCGTCGGCACCACCAGGATGGGCGGCGTATCTTTGGCGTTGCCATCCATCGCTTTCTGCGTGGTGTTGTTGAAGAAAGCGGACATCGAGTAAAATTCCTTCTGCGACAAGCGATCGAACTTGTGATCGTGGCAGACGGCGCAACCGGCCGTCAATCCGAGCCAAACCTGCGAGGTCGCTTCCGTGCGATCGCGGGCGTAAAGCACCAGGTATTCCTCAACGATGGCCCCGCCTTCGTTGCTGGTCATGTTGCAGCGGTTGAACCCGCTGGCGACCTGCTGCTCCAGCGTATGGTCGGGCAACAAGTCGCCGGCCAGTTGTTCGAGCGTGAAGTCGGCAAATGACTGATTGCGGTTGAAAGCCTTGATCACCCACTCGCGGTAGGACCACATCTCCCGGTAATTATCAAAATGAATGCCGTTGGAATCGGCGTACCGGGCGGCGTCCAACCAATATCGTGCGCGATGTTCCCCGTATTGCGGCGAGGCCAGCAGGCAATCCACCAGCTTTTCATAAGCCCTGGGCGACGAATCTTTGACGAACGCCTCCACCTCCGCCGGGGTCGGCGGCAGACCGGTCAGATCGAGACTGACCCGGCGGGCCAAGGTGCGGCGATCGGCTTCCGGGGCGGGTGACAACCCTTCCTTTTCCAACCCTGCGAGAATGAAATTATCAATCGGGTTCCGCGCCCAATGGGTGTTCCGCACTTTCGCCAGCGCCGGCCGTTGCGCGGCGATCAAAGACCAATGTGCTTCATACTTGGCGCCGCCAGCGATCCAGCTTTTCAGGAGCGCCTTTTGCTGCGGCGTCAAGGTCTTGTGGGTTTTGGTGGGCGGCATCACCTCGTCCGGGTCGCTCGCCATGATGCGCTGCACCACCGCGCTGCCCTCCGGATTGCCCGGCACGATAGCAGGTTGACTATCCTTGCGCGGGAGAATTGCTTCTTCAAAACGGTCCAACCTCAACCCCGCTTTGCGCGCGGCGGAATCGGGACCGTGACAGGTGAAACAGTTTTCGGAAAGGATCGGCCGGACATCCCGGTTATACTGAATGTTGCTCCCGGTCGAAACGCCGGCCACCGAAATCTCGGCCGTGAATACAGCCAACAGGCCTGAACTGGCGGCGACCCAACGAAACCTAGAGACAAATGACGTCGCAAATGAAACCATGACGGGGCGCAAAAAATTACGCCTCGTCCGGACCATCGCCCGACCGATTGTTAAAACCAAGGTCATTGCCAAATTATTTACAACCGCAGTGGAAGTTACGCAACTTTGACGTTTTTAACCGCCGATGAATTCAAATTTGCGAAGTTTGGCTTCGTGGAGAGGAACAAAAGCGGCTTCGAGCTGGCAGTCCGCCAGGCTCCCCTGTTGCCGCACCACATTCAATTGCTCGCGAGCAGTTGGCCCACGAGCTTTTTGAATTTTACCTCAGCGGACTCCGGCACTGTCGCCATCCCCACGCGGCTCAAACGCGGCTTCGTAGAGTTCCACAAAATCGGCTTCGGCGATGGCACGAGGGTTGAATCCCGCCGTCCATTGTTTGGCGGCTTCGGCGGCGAGCGTTTTGATTTGCGAACGCTTCACGCCGCAATCCGCCAGCGAGCGCGGCATGTGGGCCAGGTTCAGCAATGATTCCAACCGGGCGATCAATGCTTCCAGCGCCGTCTCCTGGCCATCACTGACGCACGCAATTTCCGGCGCGGAAGCGAGCTCCGCATACGCCAACCGGGCGACCGGGTCGCGACCGTTAAACCGCACCACCAGCGGCAGCATCATTCCAACCGCCTGACCGTGGGCGATGCCGAACCGGGCGGTCAACGGATTTGCCGCCGAATGGGCCGCGCCGAGCATGCTGTTCTCAATCGCGGTTCCGGCCAGCGCCGCACCCAGCAGCATGCGCCCTCGCGCTTCGAGATCCCCGGGATTCCGCAGCACGCGCGGAAAACTATCCACCGCCAGCTTAAACGCCTCGTGTGAGTACATCATCGAGAGCGCATTGCGTTTGCGGGTCACCGCCGTCTCAACGGCATGGGCAATGGCGTCGATGCCGGTGCAGGCGGTCACGCGGGGAGGTTGCGAGACGGTCAGCGCGGGATCCAAAATCGCCATGCGCGCCACGGCCTTGGGATCGCCGCAGGCCATTTTTTGGTGGGTCCGTTCATCGGCGATCAAGGCAAAGGATTGGCACTCGCTGCCGGTGCCGGCGGTCGTCGGGACGGCAATCAACGGCAGCATCGGTTTCGTGGCCTTGCCGATGCCCCAGTAATCCTGCATACGACCGCCGTTTGTCAGGAGGAAATTGCAACCCTTGGCCGTGTCCATGCTGCTGCCGCCGCCCAACCCGACAATCGTGTCAACGCCGGCAGCTTTGGCGACCGCCAGGCATTCATCCACATCCCGGGTCGTGGGATTTTCATGCGCTTTGCCAAACACCGCGACCGCCAAGCCCTCAGTGAGCAAAAGGTGTTGAACCCGATCCGCATGGCCGGCGGCCACGATTCCCGGATCGGTGACGAGCAGGATTTTCTTCGCCCCCAATTCACGGGCCAGTTCGCCTACGCGCTCCACGCTGTTCACCCCAAACACCAACCGCGTGCGAGGCTGATAGTCGAATTGAATGGTGCCAACCTGGGCCTCGGGCGCGCTTCCCGTGGCGACGGTAGTTTTCCGTCCCCTGCCGTTTTTCTGTCGAGCCGCTTTTGACATTTTGTTAGCCCACGATCAACCCGCTCAATTCCCACCGGGATGCGAGCCGTCCCGAATCAGACGCCCCCGCCCCCCATCCTGTTCAATCCGCAATGCCTACGCCCGCTCAATCGAGCGCCGCTTGTAAAGAAACTCGAACATGGTCCCCTCGTGCGGCTGGTCCCAGGAGATCTTCATCGTGGAAATCGGGCCCAGGTTCAACCGCTCGATCAACGGTGATTCCAACAGTTGCTCCGTAAAAACGGGATCTTTGGTGATGGCCGTCACCACCAGCGACGGCCCGATCTGTTTCAGCATCTCCGCCTGCGGCACCTCGACCACGCTGGCATACGGACAAAGAAATTCACGGTTCGCCAGCGGATGGGCAAAGGAATCGCACCGCACAATGGTGGGCCGCAAGTAGGTGCCCCCGTCCAACTGCACCTTGCGCGGGCCGTTCCGATACTGCGCGGTGACGTCCGCCGCCCCGGGCGTTTTCAAATCCTGCTCGATGGCGCCATCAATGTACTCGGCCATCTTGGGATTGGCAAAGCCGGAGAGCCGGGCGTTCTCGTCAGCGGGCGGCAACGGCGCAATGGGGCCCAGCTTGCGGGCCAGCGCCTCGGCGATTTCCGCGCCGTATTTAGGCACGACGACGGCGGAAGCATTGATGCAACTGCGCCCGCCGTTGTCCGCAATAGATGACGCGATGAGATCGAGATGCTCGGGCCAGCGCTCGATTTCATCCTCACCGATTAGGATTTTGCTGAAGCCCGGGCCGTGAATCTGAATGGCCGGGTTGCCGGCATAACGATCGGTGGT
>JAQGOT010000485.1 GCA_028293465.1 Pedosphaera sp.
TGGATGTTCACGCCGCGCAGGCTGGTCGTGTCGATCCGACGGCGCTGCGCCTGGGGCCGGATGGCAGGTGGCGCATTGGGCCTTGCCGAAGAACAGCTCCTGTCCCTGCATCTCAAGCGAATCGGCTTTGAACTTCCTTGGGTCGAGCCGGCCGAAAAGATCGAGGCCGGGGGCCGGCGGAAAGTCGAGCAGTTCCTGGACTTCGGCCATGAAGTGGACCTGACTGCCGCGCTCGAGCGGATTGATCCCCTTGGCCGCAGCCGCGACATGGTCGCCATCGAAGTAAGCCCCGCGCTGCTCGAATTCAGTGAAGTCTTCGACGCTTTTCAGCGCGCGTTGCGAGCCGAAGAGGCGTTGGATGTTCACGCCGCGCAGGCTGGTCGTGTCGATCCGACGGCGCTGCGCCTGGGGCCGGATGTCGCCCACCTGGTGGGTGGCTCCGGAAGTGTGGCCGTTGACGTGGCAGTCAAAGCAGGCAACCCCTAGCATGCCGTCGGACTTTTCTGTTTTGCGATCCGCGGTGGCGTTGAATTGCTGCTGGGGGAACTGGGTGACCAGGAGGCGAAAGCCCTCCAGGTCCTTTGCGTTGAGGATGCCGCGGAAGATTTCCTGGAAATTGGTCACCGTCACCACCTTCCCCTGCGAAACGTCCCCGAGGTCGGGGCGGGTGGTCAGGAAGATGGCGGGCGGGAACTCGGGAAGAAAGTGATCCGGCAGGTCAAAATCGAGGTCAAAGCGCTCCAACCTTGGAAACTCCTTGATCTGCGTCTGTGTAAAGACCATCCCGCCCACCTCGTGATGGGGGTGCGGCAGGGGCAAAAATCCTTTAGGAAATAGTCCCTGGTTGCGGAGTTCGTCCGGGGACATGCCAGCCAGTTGGTCCCACGTCATTCCGGTCGGCAGTTTGGTGGCCGGTCCGACCTGGATGGGCTTGCCTCTGGACATGGTCACCCGTTGGTCAGGCTTGGAGGTGAGGTTGTACCGCTCCTCCAGAAGTGCCTGCTGACGAGCCATGATGGAGGCCTTGTCGGCCTTGTCCTTGGCCATCATGCTTTGGAAGCTCCCCTCGCCCAGCAGAACGGGGGTAATATGGTCATAGCTCGAAGGGGTCGTCTCCTCGGCTTTGCCGGCTGCCTCCTGCTTTTGGACCTGGGCCTGCAAAGGAGCCGCCCAAAATACCGTTGCGGAGACACCCACCGCGAGAAGGTTGTAAACGTCTGCCGCTGCCCTGGAGAAAGTGGCAGCCGCCATCCCAAGAATTCGCCGTCCTGTTGTCATCGTTCTCTCCTTCGTGCAGCCGGTGGTGGTGGTGGCCAGGTTCTGAATCTAAGTGAACTGTATTTTGGCAAGAAAAGGCCGATTCGCAAGTAGGGTGAAGCACCCAAGGTCACCTCGGATGCTCCTTTTACGAACTTGGCGGCGAATCAACGGTTCAGTTTCTTCCAAGCGTTTATCGACCGCGAGAGGTTCTCATTTACCGGCAGCTTCACGCCATAGCCTTGCAGTCCCATCGGCCCGGCGTAGTTTGACTCCCGCAACTTCCGCAACACGATCCCGACATTAATGGGCAGAAAGAGCGATTCCTTGACAAACCTTCGGTCCTGCGGGATCGTCCGGATGTGTTTGCTCGTTTTGGCCACCTGCTGTTGATCGTTGCCGTGATCGGCGCGACCGGTGCCCATTGGGCGGTCCTCCAGTCGGTCGCCTGGACCACCATGCTGGCGGACAATATGCAAACGACCTCCCTGCAAACCGCCTTCCAGAGAACCTTCGATGGGAAACATCCCTGCGCGCTCTGCAAACAAATTGCCCAGGGACGACAATCCGATAAAAAATCAGACCTCCAAACCTCGTTGAGGAAACTGGAGTTTCTTCACAGCCCGGTCGCCTTTATCGTGGCACCGCCTCGGACTTTCCATCTGCTGGCAGCGGAGGGTTCCCCTGCTTCCCTGGTGGCCTACCCGCCGCCCGTCCCTCCTCCTCGCCCCCTCGTTTAGCTTCCAAGTGTAGTCAACACGCATCCCGTCATTTCTCCGTGCGGAGCGGGAGCGTGTGGGGTTTCGTTAACTAATTCCTTGTTCCCTTGTGGCAGGCACGCGTGTCGCGTGATTGTCCGGTTCAAATGAAGCATCGTCTGCGGGCGTTCACACTGATTGAACTGCTGGTCGTGGTTGCCATCATCGGCATCCTGGCGTCCCTGCTTTTGCCGACCTTGGGCAAAGCCAAGCAAAAAGCCTGGGCCACCGCCTGCCTGAGCAATGTGCGGCAAATCGGCGTGGCAAGCCGGATGTATTCCGATGAGAACGGCGATGCGCTGCCTCGTTCCGCGCACGAGGGGGAGTCCTGGGTGGGTTCGCTGCAACCCTACGCCGGGGGCACGAATTTGTGGCGCTGCCCACGCGACGCCAACAAGGTCAGGCCGTATAGTTACGCCCTTAACGATTTTTTGCTGCCCCCGGCAACGGTTGGCACCACCCCCGACTACTCCCGATCCACCACGCTGCCATCGGCCACGGACACCCTGTTTCTGGCTGAGTGCGCGGATGATTACGCTTACATCGACCATTTTCATTTCGTTCCCGCCGATGATGGCGACTACTCCCCGAACGGGTTTGCCTCGGAGGTGGGAGTCAGGCGGCATCTCAGCGGAGCGAATTACCTTTTCGTGGACGGCCACGCGCAATTCCTTAACTGGAACCTTGTCAAACCGAAACTGACCGCGACCGGTTCACGGTTTGTGGACCCGGCGGGCAAACCTTAACTCTGCAAATAAATAATTTAATAACTAAATCTAAAATGAAACTCAGTTTAACTTCGATGGTGGTGGCGATTGGGATCGTCACGAGTGCCGACACGACGTTCGGGCAAACACACGGTCATCTCAATGTCGGCGCAGTGGGAATCAATCAGGGCGACCAACTGACCTTCGACAATGGCCCCATTTTCCAGACCAACACGGGCTACATCATGACCCTGACCTACACCAACGGGGGAACCTACGGGGGCTATTACCAGGGCAACATCACCCTGACCGCGCTGGCGGCCACGCCTGCCTTTGGCGGCCCGGTGCCAAACGCGCCGGCGCTGGGTTCACAAATCTACGCGCAGATCGTTTCCGTGGACGGACCCGCGGGGGGCGCTTTCGGCTTCTGGGATGCGGGGGCGACCAATCCGACCATCAGCCTGGCCTGTGGCACCACCGGCACCAACGCCTACATCCTCAGCCAGAACGATGGCTCACCGGGCAGCGACCCGTACGGCCACATCCACGGCCGACGGTTCACCGCCACCAAACCAGGAATCTATCTCGTGAGCTTCCGGGCCGTGGACCGCTCCACCAACGGGGCCAATGGCGGGCCGATTCACAGCCCCTCGGAGGTGCTGAAGTTTTACTTCCAGGCGGGCATCAATATCGCCTCCGTCGCTCCAGCGGACGGGACGGCTGCCGTCACCTTCGGGGCCGCCGCCAACAGCACCTATTATCTGGAATACGCGACGAACCTGAGCGTCGGGGGGTGGAGTTCCGCCGCATCAACCAGCGGCAACGACGCGCTGCAAACCCTGATTGATGAGACGGCAACGGACACGGAGCGGTTCTATCGCATCCGGGTGACCACTCCCTAGAAAAGCTGGGTTGCCCCCGGGCGATTCCCGCACGCGCGGGGCAACCCGGGGGTGGAAGAGAAGCCGGGAGTTATACGCCCTAAGCAACTTCGGAAGGTTCCGAATCAGACTTTGGGACGAGTAAGTGAAAGGAATAATTTGAAAGCGGGATTAGAGGGTTTCAGACGGCTTTGCTCCCAGGTGCAGGGTCGCTCGAAACGGCCAAGGAACCGCCGGCCGTAACCGGACAGGGCCCGGCGAGAATGCGTTTGATTGAAAGCCACACGTCATGTTCATAGC
>JAQGOT010000488.1 GCA_028293465.1 Pedosphaera sp.
GCGGCGATACAACTCGCGCACCAAATCCTCCACATCCCCGCCGACGTAGCCGGTCTCGGAAAATTTCGTCGCGTCTCCCTTCACAAATGGCACCCCGATCAATTCAGCAATACTGCGAATCAGGTAGGTCTTCCCCACCCCCGTGGGCCCGATTAGAATGATATTCTGCTTGGCGTAGTTCGGCGTCTCCTTCCCCTCGAACGCCAGCCGCACTTGATGATAGTGATCACACAAGGCCACGCTCAAGACCTTCTTCGGGTCCTCCTGCTTCACCACGAACCGATCCAGGTAGGCCTTCACCTCCCGCGGTTTGTAATCGAACTTGAATTTCGACTTGTCCTCCTCCGGTTCCGGTGAATCCGCAGAGACATCGAACTCCGTCTTGGGGGCGGTTGCCCCGCCGCTGGCGCCATGTAGATGCTGGCGCATAAAATCCGTCAACTGCCGTTGGAATTCCTCCGGCGTCGGTGGCCCGTTGAAGTGGCTGTTGGACATAGTATGTGATGATTAAAATTTACCTCCGGCTCGAACCGCCGTCAGGCGTTTGAAGCAACATAACGCGGCGGCACCAAAAGTCGAGTTGTCATGGCGCGAATGCTGATCGCGATCCGTCGGCAACCCACCGGAATACCTCCCTACTCGTAACGCAACGAATCGATCGGGTCCAGGTTCGCCGCTTTGTAGGCAGGGTAGGTGCCGAAGACAATTCCGACCAGCGAGCAGATCCCCAAGCCGATGATCACCCAATCCACCGGCACCACAGGCGACAACTTCATCATGTGCGCGCCCACATTCCCGGCGATGATGCCCAGCACGACGCCCATCACCCCACCCACCTCGCACAACACCACCGCCTCCATGATGAACTGCGTCATGATGTTCCGCTTCTTCGCGCCAATGGCCCGCCGGATGCCGATTTCCCGGGTTCGCTCGGTCACCGAAACGAGCATGATGTTCATGATGCCGATGCCGGCGGCGACCAACGCGATGGAACTGATGGCGGTCACGCCAATCCGCACCGCGAAGGTGAAGGAGTTGATCTGGGCCAGCATCGAGTCGTTGGAGAAAATTTCGAAATCATCTTCCTTGCCCGGTTCCACCTTGCGAATCAGCCGCAAAATACCGCGTACCTGCTCGACGGTATCCTCATAACCCGCCGCGTCGGACGCCTGCACCAGAATGCTGATGCTTTGCCGGCGGCTGCCATAGCGATTGAGCCCGGTCGTGATGGGAATGATGGCAAAATTGTCCTGGTCGCCGCCGGCCATGCCTCCTTTGGCTTCCAACACGCCCACCACCGTGTAATTGATGCCGTTGAATTTGATCTTTTCGTTGAGGGGAGAACCGAAGGGAAACAAATCTTTCGCCAAACTGTTGCCCAGTACGCAAACGTCATGCGCCCCTTCCACGTCGGATTCCTGGAGAATGCGACCGTCCTGCAGGACCCAGTTTTCCACGGCGAAGCTCCCGGGGGTTTCGCCGGCCAGGCTGGCGCCCGGCGGCGCTTTGGCGTAACGGGAAGTCATCTCCCCTGACTGAAACCACTGTTGCAGGCCAACGGTCCGCGCAAGGGACGAACGGCTTTTCACCTGCAAGCCTTGTTGCAGCGTGATGTCCTTGCGCCGCCAGTATTTTTCGAAGCCGTCGTGACCGCCGAAGTAAACCCCCGGCCACTTCTGCACCACGAAACTCTGCCCTCCCAACTGGCCCAGATCAGATTCGATATGTGATTGCATCGCCCGCATCGCGGTCATCACCACAATGATCGAGAACACCCCCACCAGCACTCCCAGCAGAGTCAGGGAGGAACGGAGTTTGTGGGCCGTCAGTGCGCCCATCGCCATCCCAAAACTCTCCTTCAATTCGGCGCGAAACACGCTGAAAGCCTGCCACCGTGATGATTTTGTCCCAGGTTTCATGCGACGCGCTTCGGCGGCAGCGGCAGCCTGCGAACAAGCGTTGGCCGGTGATGACAGAACCGCAATGGATGATTTCTGCTGGATTTATTCATTGCGCAATGCGTCCACGGGATTCATCCGCGCCGCCCGCCAAGCCGGGAGGAACCCCGAGACAACTCCGGTCAACAAGGAGACGAGCAAGGCCAATCCCATCACCGGCAGGGACATATTCACGGGCAGGACCCGGGCGACCAGAAAGGTGAGCAGATAGGTGATCACCAACCCGACCAATCCACCCAGGAGGCAGATGGTGGCGGCCTCAATCAGAAACTGCAGCAGAATGGTCCGTCGTTTGGCGCCGATGGCCTTGCGAACTCCGATCTCGCGGGTGCGCTCCGCCACGGAAACGAACATGATGTTCATGATGCCGATGCCGCCGACGAAGAGCGAGAGTCCCGTGATCAACAAGCCGACGGCGGCGATGGTCCCGGCCACGCTGTTGAACATAGTGATGAATTGCTCCTGTTGATTGATCGCAAAATCATCCTCGCCGCCCGGGGCAACCCGCCGCACTTTGCGCATGACACCGCGCAACTCCTCCTTGGCTTCATCCAGTTGTTCGAGATTGAGCGCCTTAACCTGAATTTGAAAATCCGGGTTCCTCAAATAACCGATCAGAAGCTGTTGAATCGGGATGATCACTTCATTGTCCAAACTCTCAAGGCCGAGGAAGCTCCCCTGCTTTTCCAGGACACCGATGACTTCGAGCGAGCGCGGCCCGATCCGGATTTTCTTGCCGAGCGGCGACTCGTTGTTGAACAAATTGGTTGCCACGTCCAACCCGATCACACAAACGGGTCGTCCGCCGTCCGCTTCCCCGGGGGTCATGAAACGGCCGACGCCGACAGAGAATCCGCTGGTAATGAGAAACTGGTCGGTGGTGCCCATGATCTGAACGCTGCTGGAACTCCGGTCCTTGTACCTGACCGACTGCCTCATGCCGACGACGGGAGCCACCGCCCGGGCCAGGGTCATCTG
>JAQGOT010000527.1 GCA_028293465.1 Pedosphaera sp.
GGGCGCAGGGTCGCCAGCCTTGAAGTCTGGGGCGCGTCCGGGTGTGAACGGGTGGCAGGATGCCACCCGAACCGTCAGGCTGGAAGCCTGACCCAAATTGGGCGTGTGCCCCCCCGCCAAAGTTCCGGCGCTGTCATTTACCCGGGGGACTATTCGCGATGCCTAGCGTGTCCAGATGACGGTGCGGCCGAGGAGGGAGAAGCCGACGAAACCACGCACTTCGAGGCGGTTGGTGGAGAGCAGGGTCATTTTGCACTTATAAGTTTTGCCGGACTCGGGGTCATAAACCTTGCCACCTTCCCACAGGTGCTTGCCGGCGTAGACGAAGTCGCTCATGAATTGCAGGCCGACAATGGGGCGTTGGCGCAATTTGGGATTGGGATTCTTGTAATCCGTCTTGGGCTTGCCGGCGAAACCGGTCTTATCGTCGGCGGGGACGTTCGGTTCTTTGAGGCTGATGATCTTCGCGAAATATTTTCCGTCCTGCTTGAAGACTTCCACCTGGCCTTGGCTGTCGGTGGTGGTCCAAACGCCGAGAATTGCGTCGCCTGGCTCAACGGCGGGAAGTGGCGTCTGAGCCAGCATCAAGGCGACGAACAGCAGTTGAAATAGTTTGTTCATGAATAATTCCCTGGGGTTCCGCGGTTGCCTTCGGAAGCGAACCTGAACGGATTCCGTCAGAACGTAGCCGCTAAACCTTGCGAGAGCAAAGGGGAAAAGGAGCAGCCCAGCAAGCCAAAGGGCAGCCGGGCGTGCGGAGCGTTACTTCCGGTTCACGAGGTTCACGAAACGCTGTGCGCGGTCTTGCACGCTGGGGGCAATCCGAGAAGGGCTGAACCCCTTCTTGGCGTAGTAGCCGCAACCGGTGTTCCAGAGCACATACATGTCAAAATCGTCCGGTTGCCGTCCGGACCGGGCCTGGAACGAGGTGGCGAGCACGTTCCAATGCATACGGGCGATTTGCAGGGAAACCTCCGGGTCGCGGTAACTCTCCGAACCTGAGTAAGATTTCCAAACGGCGGGGAGGATCTGGTAGCGGCTGATCTCTCCGGCGCCACCGATCTCGCGATCGTTGTTGCCGGTTTCGAGCATGCCCAAGGCCCAAAGGTGCTTGGCGTCCAGACCTGGAGCGGAGGCTCTCAAAACACTTACCTGACCGGTGGCGGCGCGAACGTTCGCGGCGGCACCCAGAAGGCAGACCGCCAGCACGGCGATCCACAGGCGGCGGACGGGAGATTGGCGGTTGGTATGATTCACAGGCACCAAGCTGGCAGATCCCC
The DNA here is from genome assembly GCA_028293465.1 of Pedosphaera sp. Classification (GTDB taxonomy): domain Bacteria; phylum Verrucomicrobiota; class Verrucomicrobiia; order Limisphaerales; family Pedosphaeraceae; genus JAQGOT01. The sequence goes on from JAQGOT010000527.1 coordinate 1,281, forward strand.
TGCTCCCGGTTATGAGCTGGCGTGTGAACTGGCAAAGCAGCGTCAAATTAATTCCGGCCCAGGAAAGCTGTCGGGTGGCCGGCGACATGACGTAGATGACGGAACCAGAACTCTTGGAGGCGCTGGCCCGGATGAATTTGCTTTTCATACGGTGGATAGCTTGGCAGAGAATCAGAAGGACTCAACAAGAGGGAATACGGATCAGGGTTCGGGCACATTACGGACAAATTCCAAACCTCAACTTAACCTCTCAGCCGCAAGAGGATACAACTCGCAGGATGGCACGGGGTCTTTCGATATCCGGCTCGTAAGCAGTTGTGGCGGTGTTGCTTCGCTGGAAAAAGAGCCGGCGCGGCCCGGTGCGCTTTGAATTGGCATGATGCGCACCGAAGGCAATGGCGTGGGACGCCGGAACACCTTGCGGTTGATTCGCTAACGCCGACTCTGGCGGCAGTCTGGAATTTTTCAACTCAACTTTCACGGAAGATTCGACGGGGGGCCGGTTGGATTATTCAACGATGGGGAACTAATCCATGTCTCTAAGCTGGCGGGGAGTCAGGAGCCATTCCAAGGTGGCGCAACGTCCGTACTTTAATGTTTCCGCGGTGAGTTTGCACAGGCCACCTTTCTTCAAGTTGATCATGAGACTGGTATCTCCGGAGAGCAGGAGTGAAATGAGCCTGCTCAAATAAGGTTCGTGTCCGACGAGCAAGACGCTTCGATGCCGAGTGCGAGCGACGTTCAACTCGTCGATGAGCTTTCGGGGATTTCCGGGCGGAGCGAGTTGGGGCGAAAGTTCCAACGCGTTCTGCATTTTGAAAATATTTGCAACGATCTGCGCGGTCTGTTTCGCACGAACGTAGGGACTGGAGAGAATCAAATCGAACTCGAGCCCGGCGGTTTTCATGCCCTTGGCGATGCGACACATTTTCTTTTCGCCTTCGGGCGTGAGGCGGCGTTCGCTGTCGGGTTTGCGTTTGGTTGGCGTTTTCGCTTCGGCGATCGCGTGGCGTAGGATGAATAGATCCATAGTATTTTGTCGCTTGATGCCGCATTGACCCGCAATTTGCGTGGTGCGCTCGTTCGAGGTTTTAACCCGCTGCGGAGCAATCCTTCAAGAATACCGATACTCGATTTGGGAGGCATTGGCGAGTGGAAACCACCAAGCCATCAAGGGCGGAAATCAGCTTTTGGACAGCCGCGTTCCAAGCCCTGCCGGTCTGGAGGCCGGTGAGGCTTCCGGACAGGAACACGCGGCTGGAAGCCGCGTTCACTGGCAGCCAGGGATGGCCGCCGCTACATGGAGACCGGCTCGCGAACGGGCGGACTCGAACCTGCCCGGCTCAGCCAAGGTTTCGATGCGAGCACGAAAACAGGAAGGCGGCTCAAAAGCTGATTTAAGCCCGCCCTCGGGGGACTGCGAACCCGGGGTTGATTTTTGGGCGATGGTGTGGTGTATTGGGAAGTGCTGGCTTGCTGAAAGCGGGAGCCCAACGCCTGGCAGCGCGAAACTATTATAATTATGCAAACCCAAACTGAAGAAAGTGTCGTCATTCAAAAGACCAAGGAACTCTGCCAGTCGATCCTCGAACAGCCTGAAGTTCAGGATATGCGGCAGCGCATTGACGCGTTCATGGCGGATGAAAAGACCCGTGGCCAGTACGATTCTCTGATGGTGAAGGGCCAGGCGCTGCAACAGAAACAGCAGTCGGGCATGCCTTTGGACGGCGGCGAGATCACGGATTTTGAGACGTTGCGCGAGTCGTTTCTGGCTAATCCGGTGGCCCGCGGTTTCCTGGATGCCCAGGAAGACATGCAGAAGCTGCAGCAATCGGTCGGGCAATACGTCAGCAAGACGTTTGAATTGGGTCGTGTGCCCGAGGAAAGCGATTTGGATTCGGGCGGTTCCTGCGGCTCCGGCTGCGGCTGCCATTAAGCTGGGAATTTTCCAAGCAACATTCGATTTTGTCACACCCTGCGAATTATTTCGCGGGGTTTTTGGTTTTCGCGTGTTCCGCGGCGGTCTTGCGCATCAGCTCGAACGATTCCTTGCCGCCGAAATAGTCGTAATTGATGGGTTCGCTGAGGAGCGCGAGTTGCTGGTTCAACACATCCCAATCTCCGCAGGCGTTGGCATACCAAGCGTAATTGTAGCGGCTGGCGGTTACATTGGGATTGCGACGGAAAAATTCCTCGAAAGCGGCGTGGATATCCTCCCAGACTCCAGGACGCTGCCAATAATCCTTGCCCGCCTTGGATATATCCACAACGGCTTGATGAGCGTCCACCAGGA